>NZ_AAWS01000043.1 GCF_000169175.1 Microscilla marina ATCC 23134 | reverse complement strand
TTGTTCATACTAAAGTTCTTAATAAATAAATTGATATGCACGGGTGGAGAGACTCGAACTCCCAGCCAACGGTTTTGGAGACCGCTACTCTACCAATTGAGCTACACCCGTGTATAAAAGAAGGTCCTTTAAAAAGGAGTGCAAATATATATGATTAGATTTATAAATACAAGTGCGTTCTTAATAATATTAAGAACGCACTTATTTATATCAGTTTAGTCTAAAACTTCTGTTACCTGACCTGCGCCAATTGTACGGCCACCCTCGCGAATTGCGAACTGTAGACCTTTTTCCAATGCAACAGGGTTAATCAAATCAACAGTAAGGCTTACGTTATCACCAGGCATTACCATTTCAACGCCTTCTGGAAGTTTAACTTCGCCAGTTACATCAGTTGTACGTAAGTAAAACTGAGGACGGTATTTGTTAAAGAATGGAGTGTGACGTCCACCTTCTTCTTTTGATAAAACGTAAATTTCAGCTTTAAACTTAGCATGAGGAGTTACTGTATTTGGCTTACAGATAACCATTCCACGCTTGATTTTTTCTTTTTCAATACCACGTAGCAACAAACCAACGTTGTCACCAGCTTCTCCGCGATCCAAAATCTTACGGAACATTTCTACCCCAGTAACTACTGACTTCATATCAGCACCCATACCAAGGATTTGAACTTCATCACCAGAGTTGATAACACCACGCTCAATACGACCAGTAGCAACAGTACCACGACCAGTAATAGAGAACACGTCTTCAACAGGCATTAAGAAGTCTTTATCAATGGCGCGCTCTGGAAGAGGAATGTACTCATCAACAGCAGCCATCAATTCGTTAATTTTTTCAACCCATTTAGGCTCAGCATTCAAGCCACCCAAGGCAGAGCCTTGAATTACAGGCAAATCGTCGCCAGGGAATTGGTAAGTACTCAAAAGTTCACGAACTTCCATTTCTACCAACTCTAACAACTCTTCGTCGTCTACCAAGTCTACTTTATTCATAAAAACAACCAAAGCAGGTACACCTACCTGGCGTGCTAATAGAATGTGCTCACGAGTTTGAGGCATTGGGCCGTCAGTTGCAGCTACTACAAGAATAGCTCCGTCCATTTGAGCAGCACCAGTAATCATGTTTTTCACATAATCGGCGTGACCAGGACAGTCAACGTGTGCGTAGTGACGAGTTTCAGTTTGGTACTCTACGTGAGAAGTGTTAATTGTAATACCGCGCTCTTTTTCTTCAGGGGCATTGTCAATAGTATCAAAGTCTCTTACTTCTGCTCCACCTTGTTCTGCCAATACTTTAGTGATTGCAGCAGTTAGGGTAGTTTTACCGTGGTCTACGTGACCGATGGTACCAATGTTTAAGTGGGGTTTCGAACGGTCAAATGTCTCTTTAGCCATTTTTGAAAATCCTTAGTTTAATCTGAACAATTAATCTATTTGCTTGTTGGGTTTCTAAAAATTTCTTAGAGCCAATGAGGGGAATTGAACCCCTGACCTCTTCCTTACCAAGGAAACGCTCTACCCCTGAGCTACATCGGCTTATTAAAATTTTTAGGCTTGGTGAGGAATGAGAGCAGAGCCCACATCCTTTTGAGTTGGAAGTTGAGCGGGAGACGAGGCTCGAACCCGCGACCTACAGCTTGGAAGGCTGTCGCTCTACCAACTGAGCTACTCCCGCTTTTAAAATGATTGGAATTTAGTGAGATAATAAGATTTAATGAATTGCAATCAAAGATACAATATTTAATTTCAAAACCTACTATTTTCCAAGATTTTGTGGGGAGAGCAGGATTCGAACCTGCGAAGGTATAAACCAACGGATTTACAGTCCGTCCCATTTGGCCGCTCTGGAATCTCCCCGATTTTCAACTTTAAAACTCTCACCTTGTTTAAAGTGAGTGCAAAGGTAAGAGGTTTTTTTTAAAGATCAAATATTTCAGAAATTTTTTTATAATTTTTTTCTAAAATATTCGTTGTATGATGTCAAATAGGGCTTTGGCTTATCCAAAGCCCTTTTTTCCTTATAAGATAAAGGCTTACTAATTACTTTTTAGTAGTATCAGTAGTCTCGCCTTCTGCTTTCTTTACAGTATCAACATCAATAACTACAGTTGAGTCATTTTTAGCAATTGTATCTGTAACTTGAGTTTCTACAGTTGACTTATCAGGCTCAGTAGTTGTGTTAGCTGAGGTATCAGATACAGAAGTAGTATCAGATTCAGTACCAGTTTTTTTGTCACCACCACAAGAAGCGAAAGTGAATAGACCAGCAACAAGAAGTAATGCAAATAATTTCTTCATAGTTTTTAGTATTTTTAGATTTGAGGCACAAAAGTAAGTGCTTGAATTTTAAATCAAAACTTTTTTTTTATTTTTTTCGGAAGAAGAGTTGAATTGGCACTCCTTCAAAATTAAAATGCTTTCGTAACTTATTTTCCAGATATCTCTGGTACGACTCTTTAATGTATTGAGGTAGGTTGCAAAAAAACGCAAATGTAGGCTTATATGTGGGTAATTGTGTCACATACTTTATACGAACATACTTACCTTTGATAGCCGGTGGTGGATAATGCTCTATTTCGGGCAGCATCATTTTATTTAGCTCAGAAGTCGAAATCTTTTGATTTCTGTTGCCATAAACCTCTATTGCTTTCTCCACTACCTGAAATATTCTTTGCTTTTCGAGCACTGATCCAAATATGATAGGAATATAAGTCATAGGTGCAATTTTCTCTGCAATATCCTTCCTAAACTTCTCTGCGGTTTTGGTATCTTTCTCTATTAAGTCCCACTTATTTACCATAATCACTATACCTTTACCGTTTTTGTCGGCTAGTCCTATGATATTTACATCTTGCCCTTCTATACCCCTGGTAGCATCTACCATTACAATACAGATATCGGACGCTTCAAGTGAGCGTAAAGCACGCATTGTAGAGTAAAACTCAATATTATCTTTCACCCTGCTTTTACGCCTTAGCCCAGCTGTATCTGTAAGAATAAAGTTTTTGCCAAATGCCTTATAATGTGTGTTGACAGAGTCACGAGTAGTACCTGCAATATCAGTTACAATACTTCTTTCTTTTCCAGTTAAAACATTTACCAATGAAGATTTTCCCGCATTAGGACGCCCTACAATTGCTATTTTAGGTATTCCAGCATACGGATCTTCTTCTTCAACATCGTCAAAATGCTTCACTACCTCATCTAACAAATCTCCTGATCCTGATCCGCTTTGAGCCGAAATAGGAAATATATCTCCCTCCAACCCAAGTTGATAAAACTCAGAAGCCATGTATTCTTTTTCTATATTGTCGGCTTTGTTAGCCACAATAATTACAGGTTTACTACCACGCCTCAACACATTGGCAAAATCTTTATCCAAGTCGGTAAGTCCGGTAATACAATCTACTACAAACAAGACAACTGATGATTCTTCTATAGCAATCTCTACTTGTTCACGAATAGCGCCCTCGAACACATCTTCTGACCCTACCACATATCCACCTGTATCTATTACAGTAAAAAATTTCCCTATCCACTCTGCTTGTCCATACACTCTATCACGTGTTACACCACTTTGGTTATCCATGATGGACTTACGTTGTTCAATTAAGCGATTAAACAGGGTTGATTTACCTACATTAGGTCGTCCTACTATCGCAACAATGTTTGACATTATATTTTATTAAATTAATATAGCTACTTGCTACAGGTTATTTAAAATTATAAAAATATTCTATAAGGGTGCTTTCAACACCATATAATATACAGCAATACGCACCACTATTACTCTAGGTATCAAAGCCACAAAACGAAGTTCATGCCTCCTTTACCCACTTAGAAGCTAGAGTACTAGTGCATTAGAGATTAAATAAGTTGCCTATTAATTTGGATGAATTTTGTTTTCTGACGAGTCGTGAAAATGGCGGATAGCCATAGCTATCTAACTTTTTTACGAGGAAGTCAGGGGGCAAAAGTCGCCAAAGAATATGTGAGTAACTTAGCACCTAATGCACTAGGTTTATCTATACCCTAAGTGATCTAGTTTGTTTCGCTGCTGCCTCCAATCAGGAGAAACTTTCACATGTTGAGCCAAAAATACTTGCTTGGCAAAAAACTCTTCTAAGTCTTTACGGGCTTCTATACCTATTTTCTTGAGTGCTTGCCCCCCCTTGCCTATCAATATCCCTTTTTGACTTTGGCGTTCCACTAAAATTTCTGCCCTAATATTGATGATCTCTTCTTTTTCTTTAAACTCAGTAATCATCACTTCGCAAGCGTAAGGAATTTCTTGTTTATAGTTTTTAAAGATTTTTTCACGAATCATTTCTGCAGCAAAAAAACGCTCAGGTTTGTCAGTAAAAGTATCTTTAGGAAAATAAGGGGGATGCTTAGGCAATGCCTTTAATATTGACTCAAATAATTTATCAATATTGATATTGTTCAAAGCTGATATAGGAATTATTTCACTAGGTTGAATAAGCTCTTTCCAATAGGTTATTTTCTCTTCTACCTGATTATCCTTTGCCAAATCTATTTTGTTTACCAATAAAATAACAGGCGCTTCGCTTATTTTCAGCTTTTCTATTACATCATTTTCATCGTGTTTTTCAAAAATATCTGTTACAAACAATATAACATCAGCATCATCCAGAGATGTATTGACAAAACGCATCATGGATTTGTGCAGCTCATATTTAGGCTTGATAATTCCAGGGGTATCTGAATATACTATCTGAAAGTCATCCCCATTGATCACCCCCATAATACGGTGTCGGGTTGTTTGTGCTTTGGAGGTAATAATAGATAGCTTCTCCCCTATCACCTGATTCATTAGAGTAGACTTACCCACGTTGGGCTTGCCAATAATACTCACAAAGCCTGCATGATGATTGTCATCTTCTGGGATTAGCCATTCTTCGTTTTCCATAAAATGTTTATATTAATATTAATGAAGAGAAACAACTCAGCTATGAAATAAATATGTCAGAGCTTAATTTAACTATTTTTGCAAAGGTACTTGTTTTATAACAAAAACCCCCTACCTTTGCTACCCAATTTATATCGCGGGGTAGAGCAGTTGGTAGCTCGTCGGGCTCATAACCCGGAGGTCATAGGTTCGAGTCCTGTCTCCGCTACTAAATACAAGCCTGTAAGTTTATTCTTACAGGCTTTTTTATTTTAAATATTTGGATTAGATAAAAATATACCCTACCTTTGTCATCCAATCAAATCGCGGGGTAGAGCAGTTGGTAGCTCGTCGGGCTCATAACCCGGAGGTCATAGGTTCGAGTCCTGTCTCCGCTACTAAATACAAACCTGTAAGATTATTCTTACAGGTTTTTTTATGCCTCATTTGCCAGTACTCTAAGAATTAAATTTTTATTACGTTCTTTTATGCCCTCTAACCTCTTTAGAACTCGCCAAAGAATACCAAGTTATCCAAATTAATATCATACTTACTTAGCCCCAGAACAAGAGTATTTTTTATGGCGCAAAAAAAAGCCCACCCCAAAAGAGTGAGCTTTTTTACCAATATGTGTTTAATTCTAAAATAAACTCATTGCTCGTAATTACAGCTTAATGATAATTATATTTACAGTTACATAGTGTAACTGGATCTAATTGCCAAATATGATTCTTTTCTTTTTTGGGTATTTCACACTATACTTTAAATACAACTTGCTGGTTTGTTTGGGGTTGAGTGTCAGTTTCCAAACTACCTTACCTGTGTTGGCGTCTACTTTTGCTCCTTTTGCTTCTAAAAGTTCCACGGTAATCTTATTATTTTTAGATACTGGTATTTGCTCTTCAATGGTAATGTTTACCTGTTCGTTTTTAGTGTTACGCATCGTGATTTCATACCCAAACGTTTGTTTTATGTTGGAGCCAAAAAACTTTTTCTTGCTATAGTTTTTAATCTCTTTACGGTCAATGATGATTCGCTTATCACGTCCTAATGAAATAGACAGGGTATCTTTAGTGTTTTGGGCATTCAGATAAGTTTCACCTACAAATGTTCCTTCAAAATAAATATTTGCTTTGCCTGACAATAAGTTAAACTTTTCCCAATCTATCAACTGAGCCATCAAAAAAGCGTCTTTGTCTAGCTTAGGCACTGCACCACGGTTGTAAATAGTCTTTAAGGTATGATTTTTTACATCTACCAATTGAGGTTGTCCATTAGAGGGAATACTGTAAGGAATAGAGATACCAAACTTAGTGGCAAAAGTGGACTCTACCACTTTAGTAAAGTTGGCAATAGTTTTACTTTCTTCTTTTTTTGCAAGTTTTCTCCTTCCCTTAGTCACCACCACTTCATCTAACGAATAGTTAGAGGGTACTTTTTGAGCAGCTGAACGTTTGTTGTAGAAAGCACCTGAAGAAGGACGAGGGTAATAAAGGTTTACATACCAAGGAGCTAAATTTGGTTTATAACCACTTTGGGTGGGGTTACCAGTAGAAAGGGTAATATTCACATTTTTCCAATCAATGCCCGTATTTTGGTATACTTCGGCTTTGTAACTTAACTGAATAGGGCTGTTGGCATTTTTTGCTCTCAGATCATAGATAGGTTTCCAACCAGCATTCATTACTATGTAATTAAGTTCAAAATCAGCGTTTATGGCGGTTTTTGCTGAAACCGTGACCATAATCTCACTGGTAGGCTTATTGGCATTTTTATTTTCAATGCGTAGCTGGTACTTTGTTTTATTCAAATGCTTACGGTATTTTTTCAGCTTTTTTGAATGACGTAGTACTGCAAAGCGAATTTCTGACAATCGCTTGCGATAAAAAGCTGCCATCTCGGCAAGTTCTTGGGCAGTTACCCCTTTTTGCCCTCCCATTTTTTTATTGGCCAGAATCATCTTTTCTTCACTGGTAAGCACTTCTTTTTCAATGTTTACCTTAGCAATACGATCATCCAGATACTCTATTGAATCTTCCAACTGTTTGATACGGCGCGCTTTTGAAAAGCTTTTCAAATAATTGATGCGATGTTTGACTGACATAATGGTCAGATTACCTTTAGCAGATACCTGCAAACTTTGCTTAGCCATTTTGGTAGATAGCCCCTCAAAAACCAGCTTAGTTTTACCCGCAGCTATATATACTTTGGCAACATTGGTAACCTGAGCTCTATTTAAAAATATGGTTACCTCTTTTATCTTAGACTTGATGGCTTTTTCTCCATCTATAGGGGTTTTAAATGCAAAGCTATTTGCCATTAGGCCTAGCATTAAAACGAAGGTTAAAATAGTTGTTCGTAAAGTGTTCATAGTTTTTTTGATATTTGTGTTTTTATGACAAACTACTCGTTTGGGTCAAATTCACTTACAAGACAAGCTGTTTGTAAAAAGGGAGTAGGTAATAAATTAAAAATCCTAAAAGCACAGATCAAAATCCACATAAAACCTTTACAATCAACGCATTAACACCACATCATTTTACTTACACCTCATAAGTATCATTTCGTTTTTATGTGAAAACATGGGCTTATTCTTACATGTGTTAAACTTTATCGCTGTATGCCCGTTACTTTAATTATATAACTTTTCTAACTACACATCTCAAAAAAACTTCTTACCCTCACCCTTTTAATGAGGTAAAAATACCATTTCCTATAAACACAACTTCTTATAATATCTTTACTTTTTAACAATTATTATTTTAACCTTTGTGGGCTATTTATTAACACTATTATTGTTATGAAAAAGTTGAAGATTTATTTATGTATGATAGGTTTTGCATTTGCATTTACCTCTTGCGGTTCTGGTGGAGACACATTAAACTTTGCTAATATGGGAGAAAACTCTTCGGTACAGGATGTAATTGCCGGAAAGTGGAAACTAACCAAACGCATAGTAAAGAGTAAAAATCACGCAATTAAAGCTTGTGAAAACGACAATACCCTTGAGATACAGGGTGATGGTGCTTATGTTTTTGACAATGGAGTTACACAATGTAACGCTAGTGAAACAAATGATGTAGGAACATGGTCGCTTAGTGATAATGACCAGGAATTGACTTTTGCAGGTAATGAAGCTACCAAAACCATGTTATTGAAAAGCATTGGTACCAATCAATTGGTGGCCGAAATAAAGATAGATACACACATTGAAACTCATACATATACTAAGATTCAATAAAACATATTTTTAGTTAAATAATCATCCTATAAAGTTTACAACAAAACCCTGATCATTTTGGTCGGGGTTTTTTACATTCCCACCATTGGCTTAGCACCATTTTATTTACCAAGCCTCCAACATTTTATGTACCTTCGTAGTTAATTCAGTGAAATAAAAATTTACCCATGTCAAGTATAGCTGAAACAACTCTTTATCGAAAACTCTACACCCAATCACTTACAGAGTTTAAACGTCGTCAATCTATAGAAGTAAATATTGGAAATGTACCGCTTGGAGGTAAGCAGCCTATTAGGGTACAGTCTATGACTACTGTAGATACTATGGATACTGAGGGTAGTATTGCCCAAGCCATAAGAATGATAGATGCTGGTTGCGAATATGTACGTATTACAGCACCAAGTATCAAAGAAGCTCAAAATCTGCAGAATATCAAAGAAGGATTAAGAGCCAAGGGTTACCAAACACCACTTGTAGCAGATATTCACTTTACACCTAATGCTGCTGAACTAGCAGCAGGTATAGTAGAAAAAGTAAGGGTAAACCCTGGAAATTACGCTGATAAAAAGAAGTTTGAGATTATAGAATATACTGATGAACAATATCAAGAGGAGCTTCAGCGAATAAGAGAGCGGTTTGAACCTTTGGTAAAACTGTGCAAAGCCAATAAAACAGCAATGCGTATTGGTACCAACCATGGTTCTCTCTCTGACCGTATCATGAGTCGTTATGGAGATACGCCTTTAGGGATGGTGGAGTCAGCACTTGAGTTTTTACGTATTTGCGAAGATTTGGCATATTATGATATTGTTATTTCAATGAAAGCAAGTAATCCACAAGTAATGGTACAAGCTTATCGTTTACTGGTTCAAAAACTAGACGAAGAAGGCTTGAAGCCCTACCCTCTGCACCTGGGAGTAACTGAAGCTGGTGAAGGGGAAGATGGCAGAATAAAATCGGCTATGGGTATAGGTGCCTTGTTAGAAGATGGTCTGGGTGATACTGTAAGGGTATCGCTTACTGAAGAACCAGAAGCTGAAATGCCTGTGGGAAAAAAATTGGTTGATCGTTACCTTGACCGGGCCAACCACTCGTCTATCACTCCTTTTGACTGGCAAAACGCTTCAATAGAATACTCTCCTTATGCATATCAAAAACGTACGACGAAAGAAGTAAGTAATTTTGGGCATGATAATGTACCCAGGGTAATTGCAGATTACAGTACAGTAAATCACCTGCAAGTAGATGACTTGAAGAGTGTTGGGCATTATTATTTGCCTGAGCTTGACAAATGGGGCATGAATGACCTAGGGGCTGATTATATTTATTTGGGTAAACAACTCATCCCGTTTATGATGCCCAATGGCTTAAAAGTTATTCAGGACTATAGTACCTGGCAAAAGGAAAAAGAACAAAGCTACCCTGCATTAACCATCGACGAATATATGACTGCGGCTGATTTGGGCGATACTTTGCGTTTTCTTTACGTTCAATGGAGTGATTTTTCAGAGGATTTGATCAAAAGTATCAAAAATGATCACCACTTGGTGCTTATCTTATCTACTGACAATAGCCACGCTATGGCAGAGCTCCGTCGAGTATTTTTTGAACTTATGGAGCAAGGCTTAGAGCTACCAGTTGTTGTTAAACGCGATTATGCCAAAGAAAATATAGAGCTTGTCCAATTATACGCTTCTACAGATGTAGGGGGATTGTTAATTGATGGTTGGGGTGATGGTATTATGTTATCAAACGGGCAACCAGAGAATAAAGAAGAGTTGCTTGAACAAATCAACCAACTCAATAACTTGAGCTTTGGTATTTTGCAGGCTGCCCGCACCAGAATGACCAAAACAGAATATATTTCTTGTCCATCTTGTGGACGAACTTTGTTTGACTTACAAGAGACTACTGCTATGATACGTAAACGTACAGATCATTTGAAAGGAGTAAAAATTGGTATTATGGGTTGTATTGTCAATGGTCCTGGTGAAATGGCTGATGCAGATTATGGTTATGTGGGCTCTGGCAAAGGTAAGATTACTCTATACAGAAGTAAAACTGTAGTGAAAAGAGGGGTGCCTTCTGAACACGCTGTAGACGAACTAATAGAGTTGATTCGTGAAGATGGGAGATGGTTGGAGAGAACCTCGGAAAATTAATATTAACTCAAACAAAATCAATATGCGCTGTAAGAGTGGTTGAGGAGAGCTGTTCTTATGGCGTTTTTTATTATTAAAGAGTTAAGTTAAACTGTCACTAACAGGTAGAAGTAAGAAAATTCATCGTTGACTGGTTTAAAGTCATAGCCAAATTTGTTGCCTGACTTTCTTGCCATATCAATAAAGCCTAAACCGGCACTGTTCCTGTCCAAGTCAGTTTCTTTGTCTTTATCACGTTTCATGTTTGCCTTTACTGTTTTTTGGTAATATTTAAGTAACCCAAATTTGTCTAAACCATTGATCAGGTCAAGCCGTTCTTGCATGGCTTCTATTTTTTCGTTCAAGATAATGTTTCCAGTGGCAATTGCGTATTTGTTTTCAGGGCGACGACCTATAATAAAGAGTGGCTCATATACGACTACTTCTGGTATTTCTTCCTCAGCATCTTCTTCATCAGTAGTGACTACATCAGCTGCGTTTGCAGGTTTTGTATCGGGGTTTAAAGAAACTGACTCGTTAGGCTCGGTGGTGGTTGTTTCAGTATCGGTATTAGCTACCTGAACAGCTTCAGCTGGAATCTGATCAGAGTACTTTACAATGTTTTGTAAACATTCTGTCATTACATTGAAAACTTTCCGAGTTACTTTTAGGTTTTCGCCTAAAGCATTCATTTTCTTTTCAGCAACTCTTAGTAAAGACAAAATTATATCTTGGGTAAACTCACCTTCATACATGAAGATTAGTTTATGCTCTGCCATTGTCTTACGTAATTCGTCGATGTAGTCCATTATCTATTTATGATTCGTTTGGCTAGTGAAAGAATTTACAAATTACGTTCCATGTTTAATATCCATTTCCTAAAGTTTGAAAATAGACTTCATTTGATTGTAAGTTCTATTCTACTATTCAACGCATATTAAATCAAGTAAACACGCTCTTCTCAAATTTACAAAAAAAACGTCATACCTCTAGTCTTTTTACCAGAGATATGACGTTTTTTATAACAATGTAAGAAAGGGTTTGCTAAAAGTTTTTCAACCAACGCTCTCTTAATTTTTTTTGAGCATCAGACGCTTTCAGGTTCACTTCAAAGTAATAGTTTTTTATATCTTTTACCGCAAACGTTTTCAAATCTACAGGCAATACTTTACCATTGCGCTTGATCTTAAGAATGTATGCAGTACCTGACGGTTGCTTCAACAGTTTACCAAAGGCTTTTAACCCTGTATTGGCATCTAAAGATTTGCCATCTAAAGCAATCACTTCATCTCCTACCTTCAGTTGATCCTGAGTATCGTCTTGGGTACGAACAATGGTAAGTTTACCTCCCCTGCCAGACACCCTATATTTGAGCCCAGCCTTTAAACCCAGGTCTTTTGTGTCATAATAATTGATTCCAATCTTGTTGTAATACGCTTTGTAAGGCAAAGGAGTAGCATTCTTGATGTATTTTTCAAAAAAACCTTTGATTTCAGGATAGGTCATTTTCACAAAATCATCAAAGAAAGTTTCTTCAGAAAAAGCTCGTTTTTTACCATACTTTTTCGCTAACTCAAGTACCACTTCTCTTAATCCTCTTTTACCACCAGAAAGCTCAAGTAATCGAATATCCAGCAAGCCTGCTACCAAAGCTCCCCTCATATATATATTGCCATACTGACGCTGCCCTTTTTTAGTAAAGGAGGTAAGTGATAACTTGCTTAAACTATAGTTAGCATCAAAGTACTTTTTATCTACCAATACTTTGCGATGGAGCACTTTAAAATAATCGTCTAAATTGATTAAACCATAACGCAACTGCATAATATGCGAAGCCCATTCGGTAGTACCTTCGTATAGCCATAAATGTTCGGAAGGGGTAGGCTTTTCAAAGTTAAACTTTTCGATGATCTCACTATGAATGTTCAATGGGGTAACTACATGAAAAAACTCATGAGAAGCTACATCTGACATTTGTTGAGCAAAAGCAGGTGTCCAGTCTTGCTCACGGTATATATATTCAGAGCTATAAGAGTGTTCCCAGGCTCCTGCCGAACGGTTTTCGAAATGGTATAAAAAGGTATAACGATCTACGGGAAGCTCTTTCAAAAATTGTTGCGCAGCTTTGAGCATATCACTCATTCCCTTCAGTAGTTTTTCAGAAGTGATTTTATCGGTCTTTGAGTAAGTGTAAATCTCTACCGGAACCTTACCCAACATAGTGCTTGCTTTGGTTAAGCGTCCCAACAAAATAGGAGAGTCTACGATATGATCGAAGCTGTTTGCTTTAAAATAACCATCACTATCTTTATTAAGCGCCGTGCCCACCTTCCAATTTTGAGGATAGTCTAGTTTTATTTTAAGAGGAGCACCTTGCATTCCTTTGAAAAAACCAAAAACAGTTTGTCCATTAATCAGGGCATGGTCTTTTTCCAAGGAACTGCCACACATCAAGTAAATAGGGTATTCGCTCACTTGAGTATCCCAGGTTTCGGCGATGTTATACTGAATTTTACGTACTTTTTCTATTTTATTTATTTCCCACTGATTGGTATTGAGCTGCTTGGTACTCACCTCTTTTCCTTTTTTATTGAATGCTTTAAAACTTCGCACATACCTGCCCATATTCATGACCTGATAGGTACCAGGAGCAGTAGAGGCAAACTGAAAGATGGCATTTTGCTTTGACAATGCCTTACCTTCTATAGTCAAAGTTACTTTAAACTGGTCATCAGCACGGTCGTTTAGGTTTACATGATATACGAGGTTTTGTGCATGTAGCTCACCTATCAACATTAAACAAACTACAAGCCCTATAATTCTTTTTATCATACTTAAATAAGTTGAGTGAAATAATTAAGTTTTTACAAATATACAATGAGTACCTCCCCTTCTCTACTAGGTAAATACTGTTTTTCAAACACATAAACTGTAAGTCAAAGATAACTATTAATACTTATGCGTGGTTGTCAAAAAATGCTTTTTGGGTCATTATAACTCCAACCAGCAAGTGAGGCTAGTTTCGAAGTAATCTACGAAAGTCTTCTTTGATTTTAAGGTTGTTGGTGATGCGAATACATTATTTCCCATCTTTATGCATGATCAATTTTTCTTGTACTTGCGCTTGGGCAGTACATAACCAAGAGGAGCAAATCAAACAAAGTGAAAAGAGGTGGTTTCGCATCATGGCTTAGTTTATGTTTTGAATTGAAAAGCAATATATCGCATTCAAATATATCATCCTAAAGATTTAAAATAGATGTTATCTGGAATTTGCTAAAAAACTATTGCATAGCTCAAAGGTTCTGTTTTTCTTTGCAGGTGTTTTGTATACAGGCACTTACCCAATATTTGTCTGTTTCCACTCTGGCTAACCATTACCCCCAGCAAAAGTAAGAAGCACAATCGTAGGAAATAAAAAGCGAATTAGTTTGATAAACTCTAGTGAGGCATGTTGAATTTTATAGCCATCTTTTTGACTTCTTTTGTTGACCAAATCTCTTCTTGGTTTGTGTACAACCCCCAAAACCCCATGATATTTAGTAATCCTATGTTCTGGGCATTTTTTTTGGTGGCTATGGTGGTATATTACTTCATTTATGCCCGTATCACTGCCCGTAATATGTTTTTGCTGGCATTTAGCTTGTTTTTTTATTACAAAACTGGCGGTTTTTTCTTTTTCCTTATTGTGTTTTCCACTTTCGTAGATTACTACATTGGCGAAAAAGTATATCGAAGCACCCATGAACCTACCCGTACCTGGTTAGTAGTGCTTAGCCTGGTGGTTAACCTGGGTTTACTTGCTTATTTTAAATACACCTTTTACTTCATCGACATTATTAATTCACTTGGGGCAGATGTAGTCAAACAAGATTATTTGGCGGCAGCAGCCAATGGTTGGTTTGGCACCAGTTTAGACATTAGCAAGATTATATTACCAGTAGGTATTTCTTTTTACACTTTCCAAACCATTAGCTATACACTGGATATTTATCGCCGTAAGATAGAACCAGTAGATAATATTTTAGATTTTGGTTTTTTTGTAAGTTTTTTCCCTCAATTAGTGGCAGGGCCTATCGTAAGGGCTGCCGATTTTGTGCCTCAAATTTACCAACCTTACAAACTCAACGCTCAAGAATATGGGTATGCCATCTTCCTTATTGTCAATGGGTTGGTCAAAAAAATACTTATTTCTGACTATGTGTCGACTAACTTTGTTGATCGGGTTTTTGCCAGTCCTGAACGTTTCTCTGGGTTTGAAAACCTCATGGCAGTTTATGGCTATGCAATTCAAATATATTGCGACTTTTCGGGCTATACAGACATTGCCATTGGCTTGGCTTTACTGTTAGGCTTTAGGCTCAATATTAACTTTAACTCTCCCTATAGCTCCACCAGCATTACCGACTTTTGGAGGCGCTGGCATATCTCTTTGTCATCGTGGCTACGCGACTACTTGTACATTTCATTGGGTGGCAACCGTTCTACGTCCAAGTTTACCTATATCAGTGTACCTTTGATTTTGTTGATATTTTTATTGATAGATGGCTGGACTGGGCTCAACTTCATGTTTTTTATGATGTTGATTACTATTTGGTTGCTTTCGCTGGCTTTTCCAGAAATGAAATTTATTGGGGTCATAGGTGTTTTGGTCGGTGCTACCTTTGCCGCTAATACCTTTGTAAGTGCTGCCTGGTATTCGTTCGGATTGTTGTGTGTCATTATATTGTTTTGGATTTTACTATTGGTTCGCCCCGAAAGAAAACAGTCGGTGAGTACTTATATGAACCTTACCATTACTATGCTATTGGGGGGACTCTGGCATGGAGCAGATACCCGTTTTATTATTTGGGGAGCCTTGCATGGAGGGGCACTTGCACTGCACAAGTTTTGGATGGATGTTACCGGAAGTAAGGGCAAAAAACCATCGGCTATTGGTCGCTTTATGGGGCAATTGATTACCTTTCATTTTGTGTGCTTTTGCTGGATATATTTCAGGGCACAGGACATGGCTACCATTGACAAGATATTTGCCCAAATGACTGATGCATTTCAATTTGCAAAAATACCCGAAATGGTACAGGGCTATGCCGATGTGTTTGGCTTAATGGCACTAGCTTATGCAATCCACTGGTTGCCAAGACGCTTAAAAAACAACATCAACGAACGCTTCACAAATATGCCTGACTTTGTAAAAGCCATCATTATTAGTATTGTAGTCATTGTATTATACCAGGCAAGCACTTCTGCGGTTAAACCGTTTATTTATTTTCAGTTTTAGGGTCCCTGTGCTTAGCTCTTGTTTAAAGATTAATTCCCATCACCAAAATATCATCTACCTGAGCGTAATCCTTTTTCCATTCCAGAAAGGTGCGCTCTACTATTTTGTACTGTTCTTGCATGGGTAAATGGCAAATATCAAGTAGCATAGATTTATAGCGGCTTCTCAAAAACTTTTTACCGGTTTGTCCACCAAACTGGTCTTTGTATCCATCAGATGATAAGTAATAGTTTGTATTGGGCTCTAGTGGTAAAACAGTTTTAGAAAAATCCCGTTTGTACTCCTGATGATACCCTCCAATAGGTAATATATTGCCTTTTATTTCATTGAGTTTTCCATCGTTTATATAAATCAAACTATTTTTGGCTCCGGCAAACTCCAGGGTTTGGTTAGCAAAGTCTATCATTATAATTCCTATATCCATGCCATCACGGTTACTTGTTTCGTCTTGGTTCAGCGAATGACGGATATTGTTGTCTAGCTCGGTGAGAATCTCAGCAGGACAAACAATGCCTTGCAACTGCACAATTTGATTGAGTAATACAGCGCCTTTGATAGACATAAATGCACCTGGTACTCCGTGTCCGGTACAGTCACCCACCGCTATAATTATTTTATCAGCATTTGCGACAGAAGGCGGCTGATCGTGTTGGGTAGTTAAATTTGCTTTATTTGGGTGTGATTCTTTGCCATCAATGGCAGAAAACCAGTAAAAGTCTCCACTCACTATATCGCGAGGCTGATAAAAAATAAATGATTCAGGCAAATAGTAGTGAATCTCCTTCAAGGCAGGTAGCATATCTTGTTGAATAAGCTGAGCATAGTTGATGCTTTCGCGAATGTTTTCATTAAACTCCTGAATGATCAAGTTTTTCTCTTTTACTTGTGCCAAAGTAGTCTGTAACTCTTCGTTGGTCTGCTGCAACTCTTCATTAGTTTCGCGTAGGTCAGTAGTACGTTCTTTTACTTGAGTTTCCAGTATTCTCTTTTGAGTCTGTATAATATTGATTCTAAAACGATAGCCCACCATCAATAAGCCCACTATAAGCAAGATTACAATCAGGCGAAACCACCAGGTAGCCCAATAAGGAGGGTGTATAATTAAAACTAATTGGGTTTCTTTGTTGCTCCATGCCCCTTCATTATTGGCGGCTTTTACTTTAAAAACATACGTACCTGCAGGCAAGCTGGTATAAGTCTCAAAATGCTTGGTGCCAATGTACCGCCATTCTTTATCAAAATTTTCTAACTTGATGGCATACTTGTTTTTTTCAGGTAAAATATAGTTTAAAGCAGCAAATTCAAATGAAATCACTTCATCTTCGTAAGAAAGTTCTATGGTATCGGTAGCCCATATAGGACGGGTAAGTTTGCCATTTTTGGTAACTGGCTCAGAACGGTTAAATACTTGAAAGTCGGTAAGCAACACATTGGGTAAATAATTGTTCTCGTTCAGTTTTTCGGGGTAAAACAAGTTAAAACCATTAAAGCCCCCCATCAATACCGCCCCGTCAGAAGCCAGCAAACCACTTCCGGTAGCAAATTCATTTGCCTGTAGCCCATCTTTTTCATCATAGACCTGTATTTTACCTGTTTTTTTGTCCAGTCTTGCCAAACCTTTGTTGGTACTTAACCACAAAAACCCTTGCCTGTCTTCCACTATTTTATGAATCACACTATTGGGTAGTCCTTGCCTGGTAGTATAATGTTGAAATGTAACTGTACCTTTATACACTTTGTCCAGGTTAAGCTTATTTAACCCATTGCGAGTACCTACCCACAGTCTATGCTGTTTGTCATAATACAATGATGTCACATAGTTATTACTAAGGCTTTGTAAGTTTTTGACCGAATGTCGATAATTGGTAAACTTTTCGGTGGCTGGGTCAAAATGGCTCAAACCTCCACGAGTAGCAAACCATAAACAATTTTTATGATCGGTTACAATGTCAATTACTGTATTATGCACCAGGTTAGGTTTATCCTTAAAAGTACTACGACGATACTCTTTAAACTCTTTGGTTGTTTTATCAAATTTAAATACACCTCCGCCACGGGTACCTACCCACACAATATTTGGCTTGTTTTTATCTTGGTGTAACGACCCTATGTGAGGAGAACGTAATGTTTTTGTGCCTTGAAGATCAGGTAAATAGTGAGTAAAGATGCCAGTTTTAGGGTCATAATGGTCTAAACCTGCACCTATAGTACCTACCCAAATAGAACCGTCTACATCAGTTAATAAAGCATTGGTTACACGACTACCTACACTATTTGCCTTACTTTTGGGATCTGGTCTAAACAATTGAATAGTGTTCTTTTTTCGGTTGAGCTTGCCTAAACCTGCTTTACCCCTCCCCAAAGCAAACCAAATATTTCCCTCCTTATCTTCACAAAATGCCCCAACTCTACTACTGTTGTATTCAAACTCGCTATAATGGATAAAGTTATTGAGGTAAGGATTAAACGAGCTAATTCCTCCATCAAAAGTACTCAGCCAAATAGTGCCTGCCTTGTCTTCAAAAATATCCTGTATATTATTTCCCGAAATACTGAGTGGGTCGGTTGGCTGGTGTACAAACCGGGTAAACGTTTTTGTTTGTAAGTCAAACTTATTGAAGCCTTTACTTGTACCTACCCAAAAATTGCCTTTTTTGTCAATATGCAAGCTCCATACGGCATTGCTAGTAATGCTTTGGTTGTCTTTAGGATCGTGAGTAAATCTTTCTTCTATTTGCTTGGTTTTGGTGTTAAACTTTAACAACCCCGTATGGTGTCCTCCTAACCAAAGTATTGTAGCATCTTTGGGGTCTTGCATCATTGTTTCTACTGCATTATGAAAGCCAGCAAGTTTTGTATCATTAAATGGAGAAAAGTATTCAGTATATTTTTGTTTGGTTTTGTCAAGGTAAAAAAGCCCATGAGAGCTTGCTACCCAAAAACCTTTTTGACGATCATTGAGTAAATAATATACATGCCGAGGAGCTGGCTTACCTGGGACAAGTTGATAAGGAATAAACTTAAACTTTTCTGTTTTGGGGTCAAACATATCAACTCCTCCCCTGTACATACTTATCCAAAACACTCCTTGATCATCTTCATAAATAGAGCGTACATCGTTGCTTGTAATGCTTGTACTATCAGCTTTGCGATGTTGGTACCTGGTAAACTCTTCTGTATTTGGATCAAATTTATTGAGTCCTCCTCCATAAGTACCTATCCATATATACCCTGCGCTGTCTTCGTACAAACACAAAACATAGTTATTACTTAGGCTGTTCTGATTGCCCAGTTCTGTTTTATAAGTTCTTAATTGATAACCCTCGTACTTGCTTAGCCCATCGGCAGTGCCAAACCATAACACCCCTCTTTTATCTTGCAAAACACAATTGATCGTGTTTTGTGACAATCCATCTTTAGGTGTAAGCCGGGCAAACTTCATTTGCTGAAGAGCAGATTGCCCATACACAACCAAGGTTGATTGAAAAAATAAAAAAATGCATGTTATTTTGAAGATATACTTCATTATGTGCAGGTTAATACAAACTATGTGACACAATAGTATTGATTGAAAGATTACTCAGACAGGGATTGATTGAAGTAATAAGGTTTGTGACAGGGATTATAAAACACTGTTGAATACTTTAAAATGCTATCTTCTCTCAAAAAAAACAAGAAAAGAAAACGCAAATATCAAGCCTTTATATGTGAAAGAGAACACTGGCAAATTAAAGTTTAACCCCCATTACCAGCACATCATCTGTTTGTTGGTAATGGTCTCCCATCCAGGTTTTGAGTTCTTCATTTATCTTATAACGTTGTTCTTCCATAGGTAGGTGACTCAATGATAATAAAAATTGCCTGAATTTTTTTGACATATACTTTCGCCCCTTTTTGCCTCCAAACTGATCCTGGAAACCATCAGAGTACATATAGATAATGTCATTAGGCTGAGTTTCAAATACATGCAAAGCATATTCACGCTCTGCTTTGTAGTGTTCGCTGCCTATAGGGTAAATAGATCCTTTGAGTCTAAACACTTCGCCTCTTCTTACAAGTAATATAGAGTTCTTAGCTCCCGAAAAATAAAGTTTTTGATGGGTTTCATCTATTGTTACCACAGTCATGTCCATCCCGTCGTCTGCCTTCTCCTGGGTTTCGTTGTGTAAGGTTGCCCGTACCCTTTTGTCTAACTCTTTCAGAATAACATCAGGTTTATGTATACACTCATTATCTATAATCTCGTTGAGCAAGTCATTGCCCATGATGGTCATAAAAGCGCCTGGAACTCCGTGTCCGGTGCAATCAGCCGCAATTATAATTTTTAATTTGACTATGGGCAAATCAGGATTGGCATGCTCAAGCCCTCCATTCATATTGGTATTATACAGCCATGACTGGTTGCAATTGGTTTCTGAGAACCAGTAAAAGTCGCCACTCACTATATCGCGCGCCTTCAAATAAATAAAAGCGTCTTTAAATTGCTTCTCGATGTGTTGTTGGCTACCCAACACCGCTTTTTGAATACGATTTGCGTATTGAATACTATCGGTAATGCTTCGGTTTTTCTTTTCCAGTTGCTTGGTTTTGTCCTCTAGCTCTTTGGTTCGTTCTTCCACCTTTTTCTCTAGGTTAGTCGATAACTCTTCTACACTCTTGAATGCCCTTGAAAACCTGCGTGCAATGACCAAAAACTGAAGAGATAAAAATATAGCAAATGCCACTGGCAAAAGCTCTAACGCTCCCAGCGCCAGTAAACCATCGTTGACACCAGCCAGCACCATTGTAAATATGCCTGCCATCTGAAAAGCCGACTCTCTCTTTTTATGCACTCCAGCCAACACTATAGCAAAAAACAAGTAGGCTACAAACAAGCCCATAAAAGGCTGATAAAAAAATATAGTGGGTGTAAAAACAACTGGACTTACTACCAAAATAAATACTGAATAAACAGTTGTAACCCATAGCGATACTTTGATCACTTGCGGAGATACGATAAAGATTTGCCATTTGAAAAAACGAACTTCTTCGGGGTATAAAGAACGTACATACAACAAAGCTACTGGAGGTAGAAAAAAGGTAGTAATGTAGTATGCCTTGCTTTGAATAGCAAAAGTGAGCCAACCTGAATGTTCTTTTAAGTATTCGTAAATATAGTGTTCACCAAAAACAATCAGGCGCAAGCCTATAAATAGACAGATAATGCCAAAATAGAGCGTAGACTTGTTTTTTTGTCTAAAGAAAAATAACACAAAGTGGTATACTCCCATCACTAACAACACCCCAAGCCACATCAATGTCCAACTATAGGCAAGGGAGTTACTTTCTAAAATTTCGCTATAAATCCCAAGGCGAAAAGACTGTATTAGCCCACCAATAAACATGTCATGATTGGCCACCTGAACCACCAGGTGTACCTCTTGGCTGGGCGCCGAAAACTCTACTAGTTGCTCTAATATTTGACTTTCATAGCTTTTATATTGCCTGCCTACTTTACCTGAGGTATACACTAACGAATCATTGAGCCATACTTTGGATGCTGACCATATCTTGGGGATAAAGATACCTAAGGGTTTGTTGGTGTTGGGCAATTTAATACGTAAACAATAGGTAGCATATCCATGTGGGGGCAATTTAACCTGGTTTACCTGGTAATTTGTCCAACTATTGGGAACATCTACTAAAGTATAAGGAGGGAGTTGTCTTTTGCCAATATCTTGTGGTGACAAAAGTTTTTTCCAATAAAAAAACCACTGTCCATCCAATGTCACAAAGTGGTTGTGATCAAAACTCCAGGTAGAAAGATCAAGCGTGCCTTTTGATATAGCAGGTGCTTTTGGTTGCTTGGTGGTACAGCCCACCAACAAAATGACGCCACTAAACAATAGATAAGACAATAAGTTTTTCATGCAACAAGAGAGATGCCTTTGGATTGAAATAATCAGCTTTATAGTGATAAACAAAATAAAAGCATTTTTTATTCCAAGCTCCCACAACAAACTTGTTAAATAATTGCAAAGAAAGGATATACAGCTGATATTAAGTATAATTGTTAACTAATGTCGTCACGGTCTATGGGACACACCGAACACCTGAGTAAACCTCCTAGCTTTGACACGTTACTATATTGAGTTTTGATGGTTTGAATGTTTCTTTTGGCAAGCTCTTTTGACAATCTTTCAAAAGATTGCTCGATCACTACCAATTCGGGATGGATAGAAAAAACATTGGGAAACATATAATACATTTCGGCTTGTGACACTTCTATGAGGTTGTCTTCGCCAAATATATCATAAATAGCATTTGGTATTTGTTGGAAGCCCCCTTTATAGATTAAGGCGTGGTGGGTACCCACTGGCTGAAAAGCGCAATCAAGGTGTAGTATATTGGTGGCGCCTTCATTGGTTACACTTAAAGGTAATGGCACTACTTCTTTTTTGTGTTTCAACACAGATTTTAAAAAATCTACCCCTTGCTGATTTGTGCGCTCACCCAACCCCACAAAAACGTGGTCTTTCCAAACTACTACATCTCCTCCTTCTATTACTGCACCTTGGGGTGGTGTATGCACTTGCGATAAACCACTGGTAATGGATTGAATGGCGTTAACTTCAGGTTGGCGGTTGGCTTTGCGCATGTTTGCCAGAAAAAAATCCTGATCAACCCCAAAACCAATGTCACGGCAAAAAATCTGATCTTGATTGGCTATATTTTCTGGTCTGAACACCTCTACTCCATTTTGCTCCAGGATATTCTTAAAATGCTCTACTTCTTCAATCAAAACACCTTCGGAAGGTTCTTCTCCCTTTTGGGCAATTTCTGCATGTTTAGGATTATTAAGATAAGATATATCGCCACGATCATCTGCAATACCCAAGATAACCGTGTTTAGTTTCCCCGTTTCACTATTTATGTTCACCTTCATACAACAGTTTTTAATTTTAAATTTTCACATAAAAAAGATCTTATATTTTGTTAAAATCAATTTTTAAAAACTAAAGTTTTGATTGGCAAATTATAAATCGAACATTACTTGAAGTATTCGAAGAAATATTTTGAATGTCCAACAAGCACCATCATAGTATGCCTAAGAATAAAACTATTTTAAGAGAGGCGCTTCTCAATTTTTGACATCAGTTGCTCAAGTGTAGGCTTTTGTTTTAACAACTCGTCTCCATTAATCACTGCTTTTTGTGCTTTGAGCAATGGAGGAACAGCTATTTTACCCTGAGCAAAAGAATACATCCAGGTCAGGTCAAGGGCATTGATCAAGAGATTGATGCGATAACTTAAGGAAGGCTTTGTCAGATGAAACCCTAAACGCTTGGCGGTATTTGAACTAAAAAAATAAGAGGTGCCCACCACTTGTATAGTTTTGGGCAACTTGCCTTGTTCTATGTCTTTGGCTATAGCTATCAATCCTTGTAAACAATAGTACCAAATTTTTTGACGAGCTACGAGCCCTCGATCGCGCCAATGCATCACCATCAAATAATCAAAAGAAGTGCCTGTATGAAGATCATATACTGCCTTATTTGGGTTGTATACCAACAACATAGGGGAGTAATATTTATAAACTCCCAACAAGGTAAACAGGGGAGTCAGGGCAAATTGCATCATTGCCAAGGCAAAAGGAAAAATAAGAAAATACCATAGTTGAGGCCTTGTAAAAGGTCCTAAAAATAATCCTGCTCCCAGGAACACCAAAAAAATAGCCAACACCCATTGTATTGGCTTACTAAGTCTATAAAATTTGTTCATGACCAAAGTGTTTTTCAAATGCTGGCAAGTTGGGGTTTTGTTTTTGCCCACTATATACCGCAAAAACAATTTTGCGAAATGCCCGATTAAACTTGCCCTCACCAAATAAATGTGTAGCAAAGTATTGTGCGATATCTTTTGGGTTATTTTTGAACACACCACAACCCCAGGCACCTAATACCAACACCTCGTGTTGGTGCAAAACCGCCAAGGTCAAAACTTTTTCAGTACGTGCAAGCATTGTTGTTGCTATCAAATCTTGCTCAGCAGGATAGTTGGCTTTTACCGACCCAGCATTCACCGCAGGAGCCGTAATTACAGAGATCATATAGGGTGAATTTAACAACTGGTCGTCATCGTTACGAAATACCGGAACATCGGGCGAGTAAACCATATAGTCGAGGTACAAACCTGTTTTGCGTTTACGGTTGGTAAGGTACATCTCTTGCTGAGGCTCAAGGCAAGCGTATAAACCTGATGCACGTGCCAGGCTTTCTTCTTGCGCTTGACTACCTCCTAAGAATCCACCACCTGGATTTTTGGCTGAAGCAAAGTTTAAAACTCCCACCTTGGTATAATTTTCACCCTCTACCAAACGCTTGGCTGCCTGTAAGGTTGTTTCGGTGGTTACCTCATATTGGGTATCAAAATCTAGCTCCTTAAGTGCTTGGTTGCTAGATACAAGTACTTTTTCATCAAAACTGGTAGGTGTATATAATAAGGTATCGTCTACTGACTTTGTCAATGAGTTTTTAATATCAATGGTATTTTGTGATTGATCAATGTACTTGCCTTGGGCTAGAATTTGTAAGGTCTCTTGAGCTATTTCAGCTCGTTTTTTTCGGTTACTCATGGTGTTTTTTGATTGTAGTTCGTCTAAAAAGCTACTTATACGTAAAACCTAAAACAATGACTGAAGTCAATGGTAAAACTATTTAAATTCATTGGTAAATTATTGATAAAATAAGGCCAACTCATGATAACTCTTTGTATTGAAAATTGTTAAAGAAATCATCTTTTTTAGGTGTAAACCAACAAGCTTTATCTTGGATTAATACATATAAAAAGGCAAAGTGTCCATTGATTGACTGTAAGATAGCAATTGAAAATCAAGCAGTTATACAAACTATTATTTATATACACTTGATACTAACGTTTATACATACAAGTATTTACCACAAAAAAAAACATTTTTATGGTAAATATTACAGTTAATAAGAAAATAAATTGTACTTATCTAATAAACCTTAAGAATTGGTAAGAATATTGAAGAAAAATAGTGGCAATAGGTAAGGTCAATCATATAGTTATAAAAGACGAGAATAATACATGGAAAGGACACTAACACTAAACAACACAAAAACGAACAGAAAAGAAACCCAGAAAAAATTGAGCGCTCAGGCAAAATATATGAAATCAGCCCGAAAAGTAATTGCAAGTAAATGGCGATATAATTTATATAAAACCATTTACCGCTCCGACACACTCAGTTCAAAGGTATTTGCAGTAGCACTGCTTTTCTTTATCTGTTTAAGTGCTTCATCGGTGATACTAGAAACTGTCAAAGACTATAAACAAGCCTATGGGCCGGTCTTTAATTTCATAGCGTGGACTACTACTATCTTGTTTTCTATAGAGTATATTTTACGTGTCATCTGTTTACCCAAACCCCTGCGCTATGTGCTCAGCCCTTTAGGTATTTTAGACTTTTTGGCTACTTTTCCGGCATACCTGGGATTGTTGGGTTTCACCTCAGTTACTTTCCTTATGGTGATTCGCCTGGTGAGGTTGTTCAGATTATTCAGGGTATTTAACCTGGTAGAATACACTGGCGAAGCAGGTACTTTGGTAGAAGCACTCAAGTCAAGCCGACACAAAATCACTGTATTTATCATTGCAGTAGTTATCTCAGTAACTATCATTGGGTCGGTTATGTATGTAATAGAAGGCCCTCAACACGGCTTTACGAGTATTCCCAGGGGCATCTACTGGGCAATTGTAACAGTAACAACGGTAGGCTATGGCGACATGGCGCCTAAAACCTTGCATGGACAAGCATTGGCATCGTTGCTTATGCTGCTAGGCTTTAGTACTATAGTGGTGCCTACCAGTATAGTGTCTGCCGAAATAGCCAAACAACGGGAAATAACCCCAGTACTGAGCAATAAAGAGTGTTTTGGCTGCGGTATGACAGGGCACGATTTGAACGCCTCTTATTGCAAGTATTGTGGAAGCCGCTTATGGGATGACCACGACGACGATTAAATTTATTTTACTAAAAATAATATTTGAGCCAATGATTTATAGGGGCGACACTGGATAATTAATAAAAAGCAACATCAGGATTTTCAAAAAACTTCTTGATGATGCTTTTTTTGTTTTTAAACTCCCGAAGTATTTGCTTTAGCTTTCGGCCTAATTTTTTGACAGTTGGAAATACCTGATTTTTCATTATTACATTTTTTAGATAATTCCATACTTGCTCAGAAGCATTTAACTCAGGAGAGTAGCTAGGTTGTTTGACCAATAACAACCTACCTTCTGGTAATGTCTCCAAAAACTCCTGCACTATTTTACAATGGTGGATACTCGCTCCATCCCATATCAGAGTAACAGGGATATCAGTTTGTTTAATCAGTACTTTTAGAAACTCTACGCTTGCCTCCCCATCATAAGGCTTTTTTTGGTGTGTATACACTAATTGTCCTTTTTCAGAAATTGCTGCACAAACCATATAGCTTTTAAAACCTTTATCCCAAAGTGGTAGGTGCTGAGTTTTTCCCACAGGAGAATAGCTTCGTTGCTTTAAAGGGTTAAGCAAAAAACTGGATTCATCACCATAAAAGATCACTCTACCCTCTTTTTGAGCTTGTTTGCGCAATTCTGGTAAACGTTGTTCTTTCCACGTTTTGACACTTTTGGCATCCTGTTTAGGGCAGTAAGTGTCAGGTTTAGTTCAACTCCACCTAATTTTTTGTAAAATCTTACTAATATTGGACAAACAATAATCCAAACCAAAATGAGAAGAAATTAACTTTTGAACACGGCTGCGATCCCAGTAATCTTCTGAATATCCATAGTCAGAAGCTCCTTTGGATAGTAATTGCTCAAGTGTTGCCAAGTCTGAGGAATCTAAGCCTGAGGTTGGTCCGCTATGAGGCACAGAGGCTATACCAGAAAACCCATCAGTAGCATAGTTTTGTAAGGTCTGACTGACCAAACCTTGACTACAACTCACTACATCAGCTATTTCTTCCTGAGTTAAATCATGCTTTGAGAGACGTACTATTAATTGACGACGGTATTCTTTTATATCTGTATCTTTGGTGATTTCTAGTGTTTCCATATATATACAATATAAAATAAATTGGAATCTCGCAAATGGGGCTATAGTTGAATACAGGTCAATATTAAATCACAAGTGTCGCCCCTATAAATCATTGGCTTTTTTTTTTGCTCTATTCATGCTGTGTGTGATGGTACTTGGTTACTCTACCCAGCTTTTAACTTCGTTGAGCTCAGCACAGTAAAACTGTAGCTTCGGTTTTTCAAAAGCACGGTCATCGCCTCAGCTCGTGTCTCCATGAGCTGATCGAAACCTTGAAAAACACTGTTCCCAGACGCTGTGGTAAGGCGATTTAGCTTTGCTGAGCACCGATATTTATCGGCATCTAAGGACTCGTAAACTCGGTTGTGGAGACACAAACCGAGGCGAAAAAATAGCAGGGTAGAGTAGTACTTGGTGATATGTTTTTAAAAAAAGTATTGATGAGAATAACTAATAAATTACTGACAAGCCTAATATTGTTCTGGCTTGTGGGCTGTACTGCCCCAGAAACCGACCTGCGACAAAAGCTCAAAACCACTTCAGATGTTCTAAAAAACGTGATTACTAACACTGAACGGGAAAACAAAAGGGTAATGAACGCTCTACAGTTAAAAGTTAAACATGCAGGTAACCCACGCTATGGGCTGCAACTTATAAGTCGGGCAAAATTGTTACAAACAAAAACTTCCCGCTTATGCGACTCTCTGGACTACTGGCGTAGCCTGGTACCTGTTGGCACGCCTGATACACAAGTTCGTATGCTGTTTTTAGGCGATGAAGGTAAAAACTTAATGAACAACCTCAAAAGTTATATTGATTGGCTGAATGCTGAGTTTACAGATTTGGAGTTATCTCACCTTGCATATTTTACAAAAACAATGACTCTGTATACTTATAAATATGAACCTGATGAACTATTACTTTTTCATTTTACCAATGCCACTGCTGTTACTGCCAATGCCTGGCTTACTCAACTACAAATAGGGATATTGCAGTATGCCCAAATAGTGATGACAAAACTTGAGGGTGCTAGGATAGACTCAAACCACTTCAGTATACCACGCTTTACTATAGGAGTCACCGATAACAGCCCAGTAATTAAAGTAGGAGAAACCTATCGGGCAGGTTTATGTATTGCCAATGTAGTAAGTAGGGCAAGTCCTAAAATGATTTTTAACGGATCGCCTGTGGCTGTATCAAGTGGCAAAGCACATATTGTCTTCAAGGCACGAACTATCCCAAGTTCGGTGCCTACTCACATCAATAAAGTAACTCGCTATTGGAAAGGGAGCATTACCTTTAAAAGTAAAGGAAGAGATACTACACTCTACATCAAAAAACCTTATACAGTGCTAAGAAAATCAGTTTACAAACCTCAAAATCATAAGTGATGATAAGCTTCTTCAAAAAAATATGCCTACTTCTAGGGAGCATTTGCACTTTGCTCGGCTGTCAGCCTAACGAACAGGCAGATAAAGTAATATTATGGGATGTTATTAAAGCTCTTCATCAACAAAAAGCAAACCTCCATAATACTAACCAAGAGTACTTATATCAAATAAGTTACCGTAATACTTTACAACAACATAACACCTATAGACAATGGGAAGCGCTTGAACTAAGTGTACAGGCACAGCTTTGTACCCTTGATGCTGTAGCAAATTCTGTATGCCAAGGGGGTACTAAGCCAGCAGATCTACAGTTTTTCACTCAATTTATGAAACCCAATACTCCCCGCCTGAAGGTAAAACCTTTGATAGCTTTACTTCGTCCAGTCCTTCAATTTGAAGACTCTTTAGCAAAAAAGTACTCACAACTACTCACTCAACAAGTAAAAACAAAACAGAACCTTGTTCTATTCAATGCTAAAGGTAATGACATTTCCTGGATAGTGGCTTATGCCGATTTGGTACAGTGGAAAGTAGCATTGCTTCAAACACAACAGCGTATTATGACACACCAGGCTAAAAACATCGCTTTTGTACTGAAATATACCCAGACTCCCCAATACTATTTAGAAGCCCTCACAAAATCAGAAGCAGTAATAGAAGGCGAAGAGTACCCCATTGAGATGTTTTTAAGTAAAACCAGTACCTCTAACCGCAACCTTCGGGTACAAGTCAATGGTAAACCAGTACCAACATATAAAGATAAAAGCAGGGTACACTTTCGTCCAACTAAACCAGGGACTTATACCTGGCAGGGTCGTCTAACTTATAAATACAGAGGTAGAGACACCACGTTTACAATTAAGAGGCAGTATAGAGTAGTGCCTAAATAGTACGATATTTCGATTTTATTACGGTATTTCGTGGAAAACACATGTTTATACACATTTTACATTTCAAGTTTCAAAAAAAATTTATAACTGGATATCAGTTACTTACAAAATATTTCAACTTGATTCACAAAATTGGTACACAAATTGATAATACTGTAAGCAACTTTAAAAGGTTAATTGAAAAAATACTTATAAAAATAATATATAAGCAATATTATTTAAGCTTTGTGGTTAGGATATAAAAACAGGGAGTTGCAAAAAAACTTCCTGCATTTTCACAACAAAAGCAACCCTAAAAGAGTTATAAAGGTAAGATAAAAGATATATAATAGAGGCGCATACCTCTCAAAAAAATTATGTTTTGTGGTTAGTTAGGTTTAGAAAAGGTAAGTGATTTTAATATCACTTAACCTTTCTTTTTTTGTACCTACCCCAACAATCCAACACTATTTCCCCCTCCTCTTTACAGCAGTTTTATTTCTTTTCTGATTTTTTAATAAGCCTACATTTGTAAATTGCTCTGTCTACCTGGTGCAGTGCTGCATCAGCTATTTATTTATTACTTACCAATTGTTATTCAATGAAAAACAACTACTTGTTATTATTGCTCTTGAGCTTATTTGGTCAAATAGCTGTTGCCCAAACCAAGCAAGAACCCATGACTAAATTCGAGCAAACCAAAGGCGCTGAAACAGTGACTTACGAAGAAGGCATTGCTTACTTACAAAAATTGGCAACCCAGTTTGCCACTATACAATTACAAAGCATAGGTACTACTGACATAGGCAAACCTTTGCATCTGGCGATTTTTTCGTTGGACAAAGATTTTAAGCCAGAATCGTTGAAGCGCAAAGGGCGCAATGTTTTTATGATTAATAATGCCATTCACCCTGGCGAACCTGACGGAGTAGATGCCAGCCTGATGCTATTTCGCGACTTGGCTACCCAACCCAAGCTACAGGCAATGGCTAAAAATACCGTATTTATAATGGTTCCTTTTTTCAATGTAGGGGGTGCACTCAATCGCAGTAGCTATAGCCGTGTCAACCAGAATGGGCCTAAAGCATACGGTTTTAGAGGCAACTCGCGTAACTTGAATCTTAACCGGGATTTTATCAAGCTAGACGCTCAAAACACCCATACCTTTGTGGATATTTTTCAACGTTGGAACCCAGATATATACATAGAAAACCACGTAAGTAATGGGGCAGATTATCAGCATGTACTTACTTATCTTGCTACTCAAGCCGATAAACTCGGTGGGGTGTTGGGCAGTTATTTGCGTAAGCAGATGATACCTGACCTTAAAAAAACAATGAAGGCAAACAATTGGGATATTATCCCTTATGTAAACGTGTATGGCAACCGCACTCCCAACCAGTTTGGCATTCCTCAATTTTTTGATTCACCCCGGTACTCAAGCGGTTATACTACCTTGTTTCATAGTTTAGGTTTTATAAATGAAACCCACATGCTCAAACCGTTCAAGCAACGGGTAAATGCTACGTATGATTTTATGGTGAGTATGGTAAAACACCTGCATGAAAATGGGGCTAAGATAAAAATAATGCGTGCAGCTACTGCAAGTAAGGTAACTCAACAAAAGAATTTTACTATAGGCTGGCAAAGAGATAAAACCAAGTTTGAGAAAATCACCTTTAAGGGGTATACTCCTCAAATGATTCCAAGCAAGTTTACGGGGCAAAAACGCTTGTTTTATGACCGTAACAAGCCAGTCACCCAACAAATAAAGTATTACAATGTATTTAACCCAACACTGACAGTAAAGGCTCCTAAGGCTTATATCATCTCTCAGGCCTGGAATGATGTAGTCACCCTACTTAAAAAAAACGGGGTAGTAGTAAAGCAACTCACCAAAGACCAGCAAGTCAAGGTAGATGCTTACTATATCACCGATTATAAAAGCTTTTCTCAACCGTTTGAAGGGCATTATGTACACTATAATACCAAGGTGAAAATAAAACGACAGACTGTTCGGTTTTATAAAAACGACTATGTGGTCTTTGTAAACCAAAGCAGTAATCGCTACATCATAGAAACCCTTGAACCACAAGCAACTGACTCATTTTTTAGTTGGAATTTTTTCGATACTATTCTTCAGCAAAAAGAAGGGTTTTCAAGTTATGTATTTGAAGATATAGCCGAAAAACTACTTCGGGAAAATGCTGATTTACGCAAAAGATTTGAAATTAAACGAAAAGAAAGTAAGGCGTTCCGAGAAAGTGCTTACCAGCAATTGAACTTTATCTATCAAAATTCGCTTTATTATGAAAAAGAACATATGCGTTATCCAGTATTTCGCTTTGAAGGTACCCAAAGCCTTGAAGTAAAATAATGACTGAACTTTTGCTCCCCTTGTGGTCGAACAAGGGGTTTTTTGCCAGTAAAACCAAAAGAAAATAGTATATTAGATCACAGTCCATTTTTAAGTAAACGCCAACCAATAATTTCGCTTAGAAATGAGCTAAAAGGCACATTTTTAGCTTACATATCTTGTCAGCTATCTGGAACAAGTGGTTTATACCAAAGCTACTTGTAAATGCACCTCCAACACGAACTATAAGATGTAAACAAAGCCTTGCAGTGCTTTATCATGCCTTCAATACTTAGGCTTTAGAATTTATAAAAATATATGGATAGTTTTCATCCCCCATTCAACAAACATGTAGAATCCCTCAAAACACAACTCAAAGCTGAGTTGCCTTTGAACGAAAGGATTAATACCCTCAATGAATTGAGCCGAAAACTACGCAACCGCGACAACAAACAATCTTACCTTTACGCTCAGGAAGCCCTTGAACTTGCGAGAAACTCCGCTAATCGTAAAATTATAGCTATAGCCAAAGCCAATGTCGCCTTTGGTAAGTATTACCAGGAAGGAGCCATCGAAGAAGCATTTTTGCTTTGTAACGAAGCAATACCAGTATTTGAAGCCCTCAGTTACAACAATGGTTTGGGCGAGGTATTTGGTATTTTGGGGGTGATTTACTGGAGTACTGGAGAGTATGAAATGGGGTTCAATTCGCTTATGAAAGCTCTCAGGTTTAGCGAGAAAGCAGATGACCTCAATTGGTTGCCTTGGATAAACTATCTTGTGGGGGAGTTTTACCATGACCTAAAAGATTATGAAAACTCGCTTCGGTATCACCAACGCGCACTTAAATTATTTAAAAAAATTGGTGATGTACCTGGACATATCACCACCATTATTGGCATTGGTGATATTTATAAGGCATTGGGGCAGTACGACCTTGCCCTTGCTATTCATCAAGAGGCGTTGATCATGTCTACCCAGCACAACCTGGTAATGATGAAGGGACAAGCAATGCACGAAATAGGAATGGTTTACCTGGCCACAGAACAATACCAGGATGCCATTGACTATTTAAACTATGGGCTGGCTTTTAGGCGTAAGGTAAACAACCAACAGGGCGAAATTACCGGATTGATTTACCTTGCCACGGCACACATAGAGCTGACTCAATATGAAAAAGCCGAGCACTTGTTGCTACAGGGCGAGCGACTGGCAGAGTTGAAAAGTGCCAAGCCTAAATTAATTTTGATTTATGAAACGCTTGCCCGTTTATACAAAAAGCTAGAAGACCCCTGGAAGGCCATTCAATACTATGAACAACACCAAGGGCTGAAAGCAGAGGTAATGGGAGAGGAAAAGTCTACCCAACTAAAAAATGTAAACTCAATCAATAGCATTGAAAAGGCTCAACAAGAGGCAGAAATTCATAAATTGAAAAATGTGGAGCTAAAACAGGCTTACCAAAAGATTGAGCAACAAACCCAAAGTATTATTGATAGTATTCATTATGCCAAACAAATTCAAACTTCTATTCTGAAGCCTATTCATTCAATAGAGTCTAAGTTTAAGGAAATGTTTGTGTTTTTTGAGCCTAAAGATATAGTAAGTGGTGATTTTTACTGGTATGCCGAAGTAGATACCAACCTGGATGAACTACGACCTCAGTCATTGATACCTAAAAAAGCAGCATTGCTCAAAATAATTGCTGCGGTAGACTGCACTGGGCACGGAGTTCCAGGGGCTTTTATGGTAATGTTGGGCAATAGTATATTGAATGAAATTGTGCACACCCAACGCATTTTTCAGCCTGCCAAAATTTTGACTCAACTCGACCATAAGGTAATTAACGCCTTACGGCAAACCGAAGAAGAAGAAACAAACAATGATGGGATGGACCTGGCGCTGGTAACGTTGAATGAAGCTACAGGGGTGTTGACCTATGCTGGGGCAAAAAACCCGCTTTTTATGGTAAGAGAAGGTGAGCTAACCCAAATAAAAGGCTCTATATACCCTATTGGGGGCACCCAATACCATACTAAAAAAGTGTATGAAGCGCATGAAATAATGACCCAACCCGGTGATATTTTCTATATTTTTTCTGATGGATTTCAGGATCAGTTTGGCGGTAAAAAAGCAAAAAAATACCTCGCCAAGCGTTTCCGGCAATTTATGGCAAGCATTGCGCATTTACCCATGCACCAACAAAAAAAGGAGGTAAACGCTGAACTAAAAAAATGGCAAGGGTATAATGAACAAACAGATGACATGTTGATTATTGGCTTTAAAGTTTAATGTCGCTCGCACAGTGCAGTAGGTACAACTGCCCCAATACGCCTCAAAATTTGGCTTATAAAAACTTCCCACGCTTGAATAGTTATTAATCTGCCAAAACTCTCCTATTTTTGTCTGCATTATTTTTATCAAAAAATACCCCCTAATGGACAAAATACTCTTTAGTTTGTTGTTGCTCATTGTTTGTGTGCCTTCTTTATATGCACAGGGACTGGTACCACCCCACGATGTAAAAGCCGCTTACTGGTACGGTATAACAGTTATTTTAGGGCTTTTTACTATGATTGGCTTAATAATATCATTGACTAATTTGTACAGTCATAAAGCATGGTTGCATAAAACAGCCCTTGGTTTTACTGGACTGAATGCTTTATTGGGATTGAGCGGAGTGGCGGTGTATATCATTTACCCAGCCATAGGTTGGGTGGCTTTTTTACCTTTAATAACTGCCATTACCGGAGCAGGGTTGGTATGGGCAAAACAAAAAGAAGCCTCCAAGGATTAATCATTGAAAAAACTCAACGAATATTGGTCATATAATAATTGCTGTGCTACGGAAAACAAAAAAAACTCTGCCAAATATGACAGAGTCTATTTTCTCTAAGTTGCTCTTTGTTGGCTTATTCTTCGTATTTTTTCATGGCCATAGCAGCACAATGTCCCCCAAAACCAAAGCTATTGTTGAGGGCATACTCTACCCGGCGGTGTGTTTTTTTGCCCAAGGTAAGGTCAATGCCCAAAGCAGCAATCTCATCGCTTACCTCTTGGGTATTGATGGTAGGCGGAATATCATCGGTGTGTACTGCCATACAAGTGGCAACTGCCTCGATGGCGCCTGCTGCACCTACCAAATGCCCGGTCATAGACTTGGTGGCACTTATTTGTAAATTTTCGGGCTGATTGTCTACTAGTTTTGCCACTGCTTTTATCTCTGACAAGTCACCTACTTTGGTAGAGGTAGCGTGCATATTGATGTAGTTAACCTGTGATGGCAAAATACCTGCTTCACGAATGGCTTCTTTCATCGCCAGGTACCCCCCTAAACCTTCGGGATGAGTGCCTGTAATATGGTAAGCATCTCCGGCTTCTCCTCCACCTACTATTTCGGCATATATTTTTGCTCCTCGTTGCAAAGCACTTTCCAGGCTTTCTACTACCAAAGCTCCGGCTCCCTCTCCCATCACAAAACCATCGCGGTTTTTATCAAATGGTCGGGAAGCTACCGAAAACTGATCATTACAGGTAGACAAAGACTTGGTAGAGTTAAACCCACCTATAGAAGCTTCAGTAATGGGGGCTTCAGAGCCTCCGGCAAGAATTAGCTCGGCTTTGCCCCACTTAATATAGTTAAAGGCGTGAATCAATGCCTGATTTGATGAGGCACAGGCAGTTACCGGACAATAGTTTACCCCTTGAAACCCATATTTAATAGATAACAAGCCAGCCAAACCATTGGTAATGATTTTGGTAATAAAGAATGGATTGAACCTGGGGGGAGAAGGCTTACCTTTGACATAACTGAAGATTTCTTTTTCGAAGGTATCTAAACCTCCCATACCATTGGCAAAAATCACCCCTACCCTACTGGTATCATATTTATCAAGGTCGATATTCGCATCTTTGACCGCCTCATCTCCGGCAACCAACCCATATTGCCCAAATAAGTCTAATTTGCGGGCTTCTTTGCGGTCAAAGTGATTTAATGGATCATAGTCTTTGATTTCGCAGGCAAACTGTGTTTTGAAACCAGTGGCGTCAAATCGGGTAATTTTATCTACCCCCGACTTGCCCTCAAGTATATTGTTCCAAAAAGTTTTTACATCGTTGCCAACCGGGGTAATTGCTCCCAAACCAGTAATTACTACTCTTCTCATAATGATATATGCATGTGTTTATGTGTAGTGGTAATGGATGATTGCCTGCACTCATAAAAGATTGCCAAATCTTGGTGTACTTGTTTTGCCCGCCCTGTTCTGTTATTTTGATAAAAAGATGATAAATCCGAGTTTAATTCTGGTAAATCCACAGGGGTAATTTCCAATCGATAAAAATTCGGGTTTTCCCAATCAAAGCCACCGTGCAAATATACCTATCGGCTTAATAAATGCAAAAGCCTACAATCTTAAGTTCTCGTTTACAGGAGTTAACAGGAGTAAAACCACATTTGACTGATAGTCATTTTATGTCTGAGCATTCAAATCAATTTTTTTTAGTGAACTTCAAGTATTTTCGGTATAAGTCGCTATTGGGTGCTGGTAGCTTATATACAAGTTTATCAACTCCTGAAGTAAAACTACAAAAACAGCCTTACCTGTTGCTGCCCTGTCAATTGTCTCACCACAAGATATTTCCCAAAGTTTGAACTACTTTATGTTTTTCGTTTTACTAACTTTGCAGTCTTGTATAAAAAAATAAAACCATGAGCGTTCACTCAAACCTATCTGCCGAGAGGCAAGTTTTTGAAACCCGTATTGAGCAATTTCAGGAACTCGCCCAACAGTTTCAGACCAAGTACAACCGTATATCTACCATTCGTCTACTGGTGTTTTTGGGTGCCATTATAGGTGCCTATTATACTTATCAGTTTGCCCAACACTGGGCGGCAGGTTTGGGGGCATTTGTTGTGGGTATGGGTATCTTTATTGCCCTGATCAAACAACACAACCGCATTGTGTACCAACGCAACCATTACCGGTTTTTGCAGAAAATAAACGAAGCCGAAATTCAGCGGCTCAGCAATGAACTTAAAGGGTTTGCGGAAGGGGATCAGTATATGACTCCAGGGCATTTTTATGATTCCGACCTGGATATTTTTGGCAAACATTCCATTTTTCAATTATTGAACCGTACCACTACCCAACTAGGTGAAAAAACCCTGGCACAATGGTTATTGGCTCCAGCACGCACCCAAGAGATTCGCCAACGCCAGCAAGCAATTGAAGAGCTAAAAAATAATATAGAATGGCGACAAGACTTTGAAGCTAAGGGCAAGCACGGACAAGAAGATGGGCGGGCAGTAAACCAATTGTTTGCCTGGGGCAGCGAACCCGCCAAGGTATTGCCCAAAAAATGGCTCATTACCATGACTTACATCATGCCAATAGTTTCGCTGGCGGCGTTTGCTGCCGTGCTGTTGGGCTTCACTACTTACCACATTTTGTTCATTCCTATTTTTATCAATGGTTTTCTTTTGGGAGGATCTTTTAAAGATATACAAAACATTCATGAGAAAACCAGTAAATCAAGTACCACGCTCAAATCATACACGCAATTGTTGAAAAACATAGAAGAAGCCAACTTCAACAGCGAAAAACTCCAGAAGATCAAAGGCTTGACTGCTTCGGCAGAAGGAACTGCTTCCGAAAAAATCTCAAAACTTGCCAGTATACTTGCCAGCCTCGACCAACGCCAAAACCTGTTATTTATATTTGTGGCCAACTTCTTTTTTTTATGGGATGTGGTATGGACGGCAAGGCTGGAAAAATGGCGCCAAACTACTCGACGTGAGATTGTAGGCTGGCTCAAAGCCATTAACCAAATGGAAGCCTTGAACAGTATTGCCGGGTATGCTTACGCCAATCCAGCACACCAAATGCCTACTATTTCAGACAAAGACTATATCATAGACACTATTAATCTGGGGCACCCGCTTATCAATGCAAAGGAGCGAATAACTAACACGATGAAATTAGAGGGTTTGGGCAATAGTATGGTCATTACGGGCTCGAACATGTCGGGCAAAACCACCTTTGAGCGTACTGTGGGGGTAAACATAGTGTTGGCGTTGGCGGGGGCTCCGGTATGTGCCGATCGCATGACAGTATCGACCATGCAGGTATTTACCAGTATGCGAACTCAAGATTCATTAAAAGAACATATTTCGTCTTTTTATGCGGAGCTTAAGCGTCTGAAGCAATTGATTGACCACCTGGAAACCAATCCACGCCTGCCAGTTATTTACTTGTTGGATGAGATTCTGAAGGGTACCAATTCGCAAGACCGTCACCTGGGCGCCAAGGCGTTGGTTTTTCAGTTGCATGGACACCGTTCTACTGGTTTGGTGTCTACCCACGACTTGGAATTGGGCATTTTGGAAGAGCAAACCAACTTTATCCAAAATTATAGCTTTAATAGCCAGATCAACGGTGACCAAATTTTGTTTGATTATAAATTGACTCCTGGCATTTGCCGCAGCTTCAACGCCAGTAAACTGATGCAAAATATGGGCATTGAAATAGACAAGGTAAGTGCACTTAAGTAGCCGCAAGTAATGAGCTATAAGCCCCGACAGGGGGCAAGCTTCAAGCGACAAGTCGCAAGTCCTTAGATACCGATGAATATCGGTGCCCCGCAAGCGGGATGTCGGCGTAGCCTCCACTAGGCAAACCCTGTTTAACTGCGTTGAGCTCATCACAGCAAATTGCTGTAGATTCGGTTCACAAGTAACTACACTTTTGTATCGTGTTGTTTTTCAGCAACTTACGAAAAGTGTAGTTATAAGTAAGAGCAACCCATTATAAGGAATGCTTCCAAAATAAATTTACATTCTTAACCTCATCTTTTGTTGCTATATTTTGTAAACTATAGAAATTTATTTTTTCACCATTCCTAAGATTGTTATCCCTACTCATGAGGTATATTTAATTCTGCCTTGGTGCTTAAATGAATTAAATGTACACCATTCAAGTCATTCAAAAGGAACTTGCCCTTAGGGTAGGTTCCTTTTTTTGTGCTCAATTTTTCACTATCATCTTAAACCCTACTCCATGAATATTCTCGATCTTAATGGCAGGGTCAGCCTTTAGGTATTTACGCAAGCGGGTAATGAAGACATCGAGGCTACGCCCAAAAAAGTAATCATCATCACCCCAAATGTTTTTGAGAATATCTTCACGCTTAAGAATTTTGTCTTGATGCAGACAAAAAAAGCGCAACAACTCTGCTTCGCGTTGGGTCAGGCGACGGGGTTGACCGTCTTGGTACTGTAGTTTTAAGTCTTGGAAATCAAAGGCGTATAGTCCTATAGTAAACTTGGTTTGGCGAGTGTCTGATTGAGCAAAACGGCTACGTTTCAAGAAAACCTCTATCTTAAGTACTACCTCTTCTATACTAAAAGGTTTGGTAATATAGTCGTCAGCCCCTAGTTTAAGCCCAGCTATTTTATCTTCTTGCATTGCCTTGGCGGTCAAAAATATAATGGGTATTTCATGATTCAATGTACGCACCTTTTCGGCAAGGGTAAAACCGTCCATTTGGGGTAACATTACATCAAACAAACACAAGTCAAAATTGTCTTGTTGAAACTGTTCCAGCGCCAGTTGCCCATTGGCACAATGGGTCACCCGATAATCTCTTAACTCCAAACTATCTTTAGTAACCAAAGCAAGGCTTGCGTCGTCTTCTACAAATAATATATGTGCTTTCATTCAATTATTGGTCTTTAGTTATCAGGCGCGTTGGCATTATTATACGAAAAGTACTGCCCTTGCCTGGTTCGCTTTCCAGTGATATTTTCCAACCATGGGCTTGCACAATCTGCCTGACATAGTCAAGCCCCAAACCAAACCCCTTCACATTGTGAATATTGCCCGTAGGAACCCTAAAAAACTTGTCAAATATCTTTTTCTGGTGTTCCTTTTTAATTCCAATACCGTTGTCCTGAATGCTTAAATGTAACTTTTTTTTCTTTGTACTTCCAATCACCTCAGTGATGATCACAATCTTAGGATGAGGGGTGGCATATTTAAGCGCGTTGTCCAGCAAGTTACCCACTACATTGATCAGGTGGTTGGGGTCTGCCCAAATGCTCACTTCTTCTGGCGCAAGTCGCAACTGTAAGCTACCCCCGGCATTTTTTGCTTTTAACTCAAAGTTAGTCGCAATATCTTCTAACAATGGGCGTAAAACCAATCCCTCTGTCTGAAGCTCCAGCTTTTCTCTGTCCATTCGTGCCGATTGCAACACTTTTTCTATTTGGGTTTGTAGGCGGGCGTTTTCGTTTTTTATAATATGTGCATAGTTAATCAAGCTATCTTTTTTATCGAGTATTTTGGGGTTGGTCAATAAATCGGCAGTAATGGCAATGGTAGAAATGGGTGTTTTAAGTTCGTGGGTCATATTGTTTATAAAGTCGCGTTGAACCTCTGATAAACGTTTTTGTTTGAGAATGGCAAAGAGGGTATATCCAAAAAACAAAATAACCACCACCAATATCAAAGACAGAAAAATCCAAATATCCATCTGACTTGCCAAATAACTGGTTTTGTTGGGAAAACGCACCCCAAAATAATAAATATAGTCGTCGTATTTGGGCAAGTTGACGCGGCGATTAGGTTGGGCATTGGCTTTAGAGCTTATATAATTTCCATACACCATTTTATCGGTAGAGCAATCATAAATGCCATATTCGTACTCCATAAACAAACCTCGTTTGCTAAAAGCTGTTTTAAGTAAATGCTCCAGCACATTGGTATCAATCACATCGTTTACGTTTACCACAAAGTAATCAGACGATAGTTGTGTGATGGCTACAGGTTTGACAGTATGCTGGTTAATTCGGGCTATTTGCTGGGCAACATCACGCAAGGCCACATGAATGGTTTGATGAAACTGCTTGCTTTTCATATCAAATGCACGCTGCACCCAATATACCTGGGTTACAATGATACCAGCAATAGAAAATACTGCCAGGGCTATAATCAAACGAATCGTTCTCCTCTGCATGATTTGAAAAATTTTATGCTAAAAATACGTCTATTCCTCCGTCCAATGGTCTTTGTTTGGTATTTATTAACAAAGATTAAGAAGTATTAACACCATACATCAGGCATCTATCCACTCATCGGTAAAAATACACGACTTATCGAAAACAGTGGGCTGCACGCACTCAAATACGTTGATTACTACATACACCACTATTAGGCATTGAATATTATGGCAAAGATTAAAAACCACTACCAAAACATTTTATTAATTGATGATGACCGTATTTTTATCGTGACTTATCACAAGATATTTTCAAGCATTATTAAATATGCAAACATAGAATTTAGTATGAGTATGGCTACAGCCATTGACAAGTTGCACGAGATGCACAAAAAAGGAAGCTTTCCTGAATTGATTACTCTTGACTGGCGTTTGAAGCTGGGCGGAGGTGAATATTTCTTAGAAAAATTTGAACAACTATACAGCGCACAATACCCACAAACCAAGGTATTGATTATATCGGAAATGGCTCAGGAAACCGAAGTAAGCAAGGCATTGAATTACCCTTTTGTAACTGCTACTTTGCCCAAACCATTGGCAATGAGAGATTTATCTGCTGTTTTGTAACTATCTATATCAATTAAATTTATGCAGTTTAGGCTGCTACTTAGGTTCAAAAAAAGCCCCTTTCCTGATAGGTAAGGGGCTTTTTTATGGCTATGCTATGGCTCAGCATTTTTTTGACAAAGTCGCGGGTTGCTCCTGACCTATGCCACAACAAGTAGTAACTGGAGCTGGTGCTGAGGGTAGCTCTGTGCTACACACTCCGGTTTCGGGCAATTCAAGTTTTACCTCTTTAGCTGCCTGCCAATTACCCGCAATGGCTGCCACTATTGATCTTACCTGCTCGTATCCTGTAGCCATCAAAAACGTAGGGGCCCTTCCATAACTCTTGGCGCCTGCTATGTAAAAGTCTTTTTCAGGTTGACGCAATTCTCTTTCTCCATGGGGGCGTACGGTACCACAACTGTGGATGTTGGGGTCTATCAGGTTTGCCAAAGCAGGTACTGACTCAAGGGCTGAGTTGTGGGCATAGCGTATTTCTCGCAAAAACGAAAAATCGGGACGTGCGCCAGTATTGGCCACAATCTCCTGGATGCCTTCCAATGTGTTGCCTGCTACGTCTTTGATAGTAAAAGGCGGCGCTCCCTGCCACATAATTTCGTCGATATGAAAAGGAGTGTGTATGTGTACTTTTTTGGCTTCTACCAGTTTTTCAATTCTTTTGCCTAAAGCTCCTCTTGCCCTGAGACCATCATTTTCTTTGCCTCCATACGCTTCTGCCATATCTTTTTTACGCAACACCCAATGAAGCTGGGTAGCAGGAAAAGCTGCCCTGAGTTTGTTCAGGTCTAGCAAAGAATTGATGGCTGAGTGCCCCCCTCCTACTACTGCTACGCTTTTGTTAGCAAATCTTTCGCGGTGTATGCCCAGCACGTCAGGAATCCCATAAAAGATATGTTGTTGACAATTTTCTTCGTTCAATGCACTTACTCCTCCCGAACCTATCGGGTTGGGGTTTTGCCAGGTACCAGAAACATCTATTACCGCTTTAGCTTCATAACGTTGGTAAACATCTCCTTGCTTTACCCTCAATACAAAAGGACATTGCTCACGGTTTTTAGTCGTCATCTTGTCTAAACCTTTGCGCCCTACTTGTATTACTTGGCTATTCAGATGAATGTGTGGCTTTATTTGAGGCAAGTTGGCCAAGGGTTGCAAATAGTTGTGTACGATTTCAGCCCCCAAAGGCAAACCTTTGTCATCAGGGGCTTGCCAGACACTTTGCTGCAACAATGCTCTGGCAGCTTTGTCTATGTTGTATTGCCAGGGCGAAAACACTCGCACGTGCCCCCAGTCAAGTAAATTATGTCCTACGCTTTTACCTGTTTCGAATAAGATGAAGGGTTGATTGGCCAAAAAAAGGTGGGCAGCAGCAGCCAAACCTACTGGTCCTCCACCAATAATAGCCGTAGGTAATGTCGAGTAATGTTCCATTGTATTTTCTATAATTATAGGGGTAAATTATCTAATTTGCCTACAAGACGGCAAAGCTATAAAAAAGACGCAAAGTTTTTATTTTTTTTCTTTTGGGGGTATATCACAAAAAATGGCCACATTGTTTGAATGTAACCATTATAAGCACTTGAATTGATGTGATTAGTACACTAACCTAATACCTCTCCCACTCTTTCAGCGACTTTAGTCCCTTGATTTTACTTCAAAAGGCTTAGTTATGCGCGATTTTTAAAGTGCTGTAACCGCCAAAACTCATCCGAAGTAATAGTGCATTTACTCAGAGGATAAGGTATTAGTCTTGCTCTGACACCACGATCAGGGTTTTCCCCTTGGGGCTTTTATCCAACTTTTTACGGCCTTTGAGCGGCACCAGTGAGGTAGCATTTTTATGAGGATCAATGGTGGAAGTGGGCAACTCTGTTTTTCTTTTTTTGCCATTGGGCAATTGTAGTATGCGGTTAACCTGGCTTGTTCTGTGGTTTTGTTTACCATTTTCGGCAGCGTTTTCGTCATTATCATTTACCGCCAGATTGTACCCCTTGAGTATATTTTTCAGGTTGGCAAGTAACGCTTCTCCTTCTGGCGTCAATTTGTTCTGGTTTGGTTCAAACAATACCGAATCTACAATCTCTATATACACCTTGCCATTGTCTACGTCAATATCAAAATATTTACGATCTTGCGGAGGGATTTTTGCCATAATACGGCTACGCAAATCTACGGGGTTGTCGTCTTCGTGGCGTACAGGAGGCACCGTGTTTTGCTTCAAGACCTGTTTTTGCGAGGTAAGCTGATTTTGTAGTTTAAATATCTGCTGACGGTATTTGCGCAGCAACTGGCTGGAAGTAACCAGTTTTTCCTGGTTTTGGGCGAGCACTTTCTTTTTAAAAGAGGCTTCCTGAGCACTGTTTTTCAATAAGGTAATATGCTCACTTTCAAGCACTGTATAGTTCCGCATCATTTTGTTAAGCATTGCCACACTTTTTTCGTTGCCCAACCTTAAAGTCGCATTTTTTTGCTCAAGCATCGCCCTTTGCTTTTTCAAAGTATCCAGCTCTTGCCTCAATATCGTATTATTTGCCTCTAGCACTTTTATTTGTATGCTGGTAGAGTCATTCAAGGCATTGTATTTTGCCTCAAGAGATTTGTACTTTTTCGAAGGTACACATGCCCCCAGTAAGGCAATGGCCACTATATAGTACCATAAGTTTTTATTTATCATGTATCTAAATTTAACAACATCCATGAAAGAGTTCATTGAAAGCCCTTACAGGGGCAAGCTTTAAGCAACAAGTCGCAAGTCCTTAGATATCAATGAATACCGGTGTTAGCACCTGTTTCTACTAGCAATTAACAAGTGTATAAGTCACTTATTTTTAAGTATTTATAGTTACATTAGTTAAATGTTAGCTCAAAAACCATTCATTTTATTTATCGCTTCTGTGTTTCAATACTCCGCAGTGATTTTAGTCAAAGTTGTTTGCTGGTTATCAGTTATTTATGAATTTAAAAACTATTTAATTGGGTGTTTAGGCATAAAACCGACACACTTTTAAAAATAAAGGAGTATACAACCTTAATATAAAATGCTGGTTTACAGCATTTAACAAGGTGAACATTTACTCGAATCAGCTATGGACTATTGGTGTTTATAAACAACTGATAGTCAACAAGTCATTTTGACTGAAACAATTGCAAAGTATTATTGAGTAAAACTCACCTAAAAGTTTATTACAAATTCATAGCATAGTAAAAAAACGTTTCTCACCTCTTTATATTTCTTGCTAATTTAATTAAAAGAAGGCACAAAAACGGTGAAATGTAGGGTTTGTGCAGTAAAGAGACCATTGATGGTAAAAACAGGATTGTTGAATGTGTGACCACCATTTGCTTTTTTAATATAAAATATTTAACCTTTACGCGTTTGATAGGGTGAAATAAATTTTCTGGAGTTTTTGATGGTTTTACGTGTATAAAATAGAATAATACCAAGATGCCACTTTCCAGACAATGACACACAACCACAAATTATTCATTTTTAACTGGAACGTATTTTATGATCATGAGAAAACAACTAGTCACATTAGTTTTTTTATTTGCATTAGCGCTCACTGCAAATGCCCAAATACACACAGGTATCAATGCTACCACTGGCTTTCCTCTGAATGAATTTAAAGCACAAAACCCTGGCACTGCCTTTGGCATTAACATCAATATGTTTTTTCCCCACTCAGAAAGTTCCCCAGTATTTTGGGGAGTCGACCTCAACTTTCAAGGAATGGGAGCACGTGAGGTAAGCAAAGTTGCCAATACAGATGTAAACGGCACCAGTGTTCCAATAGATTTTAAGCTCGCCAACAGGAACAGGTTATTCAGTGGGCATTTTGTAATAAGAGCCAAAGTACCTACCCAAGGAGTACAACCTTATGTAGAAGGACTGGTAGGTTTGAAGTATTTTTATACCCGAACTTTTATCAAAGAAATCAACACAGGCAATAGTGCAGTAAGCGAGCAAGAACTGACCCGAAACAGCAGTGTTGGAGGAGAGTCATTGCAACGCAGCATTGCCTTTAGTCACGGTTTGGGCATAGGTGCACAAATGATGTTTAGCAAGTTTTTTGGGGCAAATATTGGCTTGCGTTACTTATGGGGGAGCCCCGCCAAGTATTATACCAGGCAAGACATTCGCGATTTTGATGTGGCCATTACTGCCAACAACGGCGTAGGTAGCGACGAGTATGGTGCAGTAATCAATGGAGGTGGCATAGGTCCACGCAAGTCAAGAACTGATATGTTGGTACTCAATGTAGGTTTGATCATCAATTTTCAGTAAAAGAGCAAATAATAAAAAATCCCTTTAGAATGTATTCCAAAGGGATTTTTTATTATTATCCAGAAGTATAAAAATAATCTCTACTTCATATCTAAAATTCATTTTTATCTTCCTAAATCCAACTTCGCATCGCTTCGTTCAGTTCTTTTTGGGTAGTTTGGGTTTTGTCTTTGGCATACCAGCCATGCAAACGGGTAGAAAACTCCAAATAACTCTCACCATTGTCATTTTTCTTGCGCTCCATTACCATCTCATGGGCTGGCGTTGGGCGAGGCCCCCACACCCCTCGCTCTTTCAATGTTTCAGTATCTAAAGCAATCAACTTAGGAATAGAACGGGCTCCATCGGTCAAGTAAGCATCCATCACATCAAGGTGCTCATCTCTCAATATCAACTTCAAGTCTATATTGGGTGTAACCTCCGCTATTTTTGCCAATACTGGTACAATTTGAGCTGCATCACCACACCAAGCCTCGGTAATCACTACCCAGGTTTGCGGGCGGTTAATTTTAGCAATGGTTGCCAACATCTCTTCGTTGAGTTTGGCAGTCTTATCCAGACGTTTCATACGCTGCACATTCATTTTGGTGTAATGTAGCATATCATCGCTGTGGTTGTCACCTGTAGTTTTGCCTTCGCTTAACAGTTGGTCAATCATTGTGCGGTACTCAGCATAAGTTTGGGATTGTTCGAGGTGTTGTTGCGTAATTACGCTTGCTTTCAATATGTTAGTATCCATTGTTTTTAAGAAGTTGCGTTATAGAAATAATAGCCTTGGCTGTTGATATGGGCTATTTTTAATGTAACTTTATTAATTACAATAATAAAACTAATCCCAAGGACAAAAAGTTCAAATCATTCCAAATAATCTCACCACCTGCACCTAACTTTCTGATTTTTTTAGAATAATAAATCCAAAAAAAGCCTGCTACTCAAAAGTAACAGGCTTCCTATTATACCACCATCACAGCGACTAATTAGTAAGCCCTGGCAAACAGTACCCTACGAGCAGAAGGTTGCCCAGAGTAAATGCATTGTCCGGTTTCTGCTTCATCGTCTAAAGGAATACAACGAATGGTAGCTTTTGTTTCATTCTTAATCTTATCTTCAGTATCAGCTGTACCATCCCAGTGCGCCAATACAAAACCACCTTTTTCGTCTAATACCTGTTTAAATTCTTCGTAGGTATCTACTTTGGTTGTTTTTTCGGTACGGAAGTCCAACGCCTTTTTATAAATGCCTTGTTGCATATCTTCCAAAGTAGCCTGCACCTCTGCCACTACCTCATCAAAGTTTACCACCTTCTTGCCTGCATTGCGGTTATTGGGGTCTACCACATCGCGGCGTGCCATTTCTACAGTACCATTTTCCAGGTCGCGGGCTCCCAACGCCAAACGTACAGGTACCCCTTTCATTTCCCAATCAGCAAATTTAAACCCAGGCTTGTAAGTATCACGGTTGTCGTACTTTACGCTTACCCCTACTGCTTCCAGGGCTTTTTTTATTTCGTTGGCTTTGGCAGACACTGCCGCGAATTGCTCATCACCTTTGTAAATAGGCACAATCACTACCTGGATAGGCGCCAATTTAGGAGGCAGCACCAAACCGTGGTCGTCAGAGTGAGCCATAATCAGGGCTCCCATCAAGCGAGTGCTTACTCCCCATGAAGTTCCCCACACAAGTTCTTCTTTGTTTTCTTTATTCAAAAACTTCACATCGAACGCTTTGGCAAAGTTTTGTCCCAAAAAGTGAGAAGTACCTGCCTGTAGTGCCTTGCCATCTTGCATGAGCGCTTCTATGCAATAAGTTTCATCAGCTCCGGCAAAACGCTCGCTTTCCGACTTGATCCCCTTTATAACGGGTACAGCCATAAAATTTTCGGCAAACTCAGCATACACATTCATCATCTGTATAGTTTCAGCTTCAGCTTCTTCTTTGGTCGCATGAGCGGTGTGCCCTTCTTGCCACAAAAACTCTGAAGTACGCAAAAATATACGGGTACGCATTTCCCAACGTACTACGTTTGCCCACTGGTTCAACAGGATAGGCAGGTCGCGGTACGATTGAATCCATTTTTTATAAGAACTCCAGATCACAGTTTCAGAAGTAGGACGCACAATGAGTTCCTCCTCAAGTTTGGCGTCAGGGTCTACTACTACCCCTGAACCATCTTCGGCGTTTTTCAAGCGGTAGTGGGTTACTACAGCACATTCTTTGGCAAATCCTTCTACGTGATCGGCTTCCTTGCTTAGGTAAGACTTGGGTATAAACAAGGGAAAGTAAGCATTGCTATGTCCGGTGGCTTTGAACATACGATCAATTTCGGCTTGCATCTTTTCCCAGATGGCAAATCCGTAGGGCTTTATTACCATGCACCCTCGCACGTCTGAGTTTTCTGCCAAATCCGCTTTCTTCACCAGCTCGTTGTACCAAGCCGAGTAATCTTCGCTGCGTTTGGTGATTCCCTTGCTCATACTGTTTATAATTTTATTTAAGTTTATTGATTTACAGCAACTAGTATCTGACCGTCAACCTACACCACAAAATCATTTTTGTATGAGTGCAAGTATGATTGCCTGACCAGGCTGTTTTTTGTTATAAAGAATTGCAAATTTGCTATTTTTTGATGGAAATCAAACGGTTGAACTGGAGTTTTTCAACCTTGATGCCCAAGCTTCAGAACTAATCGCCTTGCCAATGCGTTTTTAGTGTGACGGCTTTGATAGACCAAACCCAGGCTTAGGTGCTCAAAACCCGCCTGTTTTTGTATAAAAAGCCACATTCTTAGTATAAATTCGTTAACTATATATAACTTATGTTAGTTGTTAACTGTAAGTTTGTACTATCTTAAGACCTTCAAGGTCATCTATGATACATTTATTGCTTGATATTAATAAGATCATACGCTCTCTAAAAAACATATACTATGAATATACAAAAATCAATTATTAAATATTTTCTGGTGGTAGCTGTAGTAGCAGGGGGCTGGGGCTGTACTTCTACTACAAATCTTCAGCACGCCAACTATGAAGATGATGATGTCTATTTTTCACGCAAAGACCGTGAGAAGGCAAAACTTGCCAAAAAAGCCGAAGTGAAAACTACCCCCAAGGTGGTTAATAACTCTACTGGAATGGACGTGAACCCTACTTATGGGGTAACTACCCAAACTAAGCCTCAAACCAATATAAACCCCGAATATGTAGAGAATCACAACGGTAATTCTACTATTACCAACAATAGCAACAACTACACAGAAAACGAATACTATACCGAATACCGGGCAAGCAGGGTGCAAGTACCCAGAGCCAATTATGATAGTTGGGGAAATGCCAATAATGGGGTGTTTTATGATCCACACTTAGACCACTCAAGTCCTTTTTATGACCCTTACTCAGTACAATCTGCAGTAGTACCTTTTTCGGTACGCGTAGGCTGGGGACGTGGCTGGCGTTACCGCAGGTGGTATAACCGCAACGGTTGGTACAATCCTTATTTTCGCAATGATTTTTGGTATAGACGCAATGCCTGGAACTATGGTGGTGGTTGGGGTTACTATAACACAAATCCCTGGTGTCCGCCTAACTACATCAACCGCCCTATTTATAATACTACCAGGGTTGTTTCCCGTCCACAAATCATTAACCGAGGACCACGCAGAAACGGGGCAGGCAGACGAGGTAATGTGATATTGACCAATACAAATACTACCAAGCGACAAAAACAAAGTAACCTAAACAATAGTGGTGGACGTGATGTGAATAAAAGGTCACAAACTGCTGGTAGAAGGTACAAAAGAACGACTGGCAACAACAAAAGAGTAAACACTAACACTACAGGTACTAACACGCGCCGCAGTACTACCCGTACAAGAACCAGAAGAAGCACCCCCAACAGCAACCGTAGTCGCAGAGGTTCTTCTTTTAACCGAAAGCGCTCGACACCCTCGTTTAACCGACGCTCTAACACAAATCGTCGCTCTACTTTTTCAAGGCCAAGTACTCGAACAAGAACTCGTACTACATCGCGACCAAGCCGAAAAAGTTCGCCTAAGCGTAGCAGTGGAAGCTCTAAAAGAAGAAAAAGATAATTGATATTTTGTATGTAGTGATTGCCTGAATACGAAGATTATTCAGTAGTTTATAGTATAACACAATCATTTGATAAAAAATGTGAGGATAATCGCTGTATTGTTCGCACATTTTTTATGGTCAAATTTACAAAAGAGCATCAATAAAAGAGAGACAAACTACCTGATAATGAACGATTAATGAAAAATGATAGCAATAGACCAATAACCAATCAGATTTATGAAAAAGAGATTTTATCGTGCCTGTATTGCCACTAAAGCTGCCTGTTTGCTAGCTGTGATACTGACCAGCACCATTGCTCAGGCGCAACAAATAGACCCTAATGCCCTAGGGTATTTTACCGATGCTTTGCGTTTTTCACGGCACACTTCGTTGTTTGGATCGGCAAGAACCCAGGCAATGGGAGGTGTAGAAAATGCCATTGGAGATGGTTATACCGCAGGCAACGGTAATCCTGCCGGGCTAGGTTTATCACGCAAATCAAAATTTGGCATCAGTCCTGCCTTTGGAGTTGCCAACACCAACACTACTTTTTTGGGAGAAGAGCTTGGAGACTCAAAGCTGAATGGTAACCTCAATGGCTTTAGTCTGGTACTCACCCTGATCAAAGATGATATTTTACCGGATAAATGGAGAGGGGGAAGTTTTGCTATTTCGTTTAATCGCATTAATAGTTTTCAGAACAGGTTTAGCTATGAAGGCATTAACAACCAAAATACTATGGGGGACTACCTGGCCGAATCGGCTTTTGGTGTTGACCGCAATAGTTTGTTGGTACCTACCGATAGTATTTTTAATTTACCTGAATTGGCCTTTAATACCTTTTTGATAGATGAATACCTGGATGCTCCGGGGGAATACTACACCTTGGCACGCGATGGAAACAACAACTTGCTGGGCAGGGTACTACAGCAAGAAGTAATCAATACACGAGGGGCACAGTACCAGTGGAGTTTTGCTTATGGGGGCAATTATGACGATAAGTTTTACTTTGGACTCGCCATGGGTATTCGTACTTTGAACTTTAAGCAAAGCAAAGAATTTAAAGAAACAGTCATTTATGAAAATAATGCGATTCCGAGTTTGCTAGATTATACCATTGCAGATGAACTAGAGGTAAAAGGAACAGGTATTAACTTTTCGCTGGGGCTTATTTACCGCCCGGTTGATTTTATAAGAATTGGGGCATCGGTTACTACACCTACTTTTTATGCCTTGACCGAAAACTTTAAAACGGGCATTACGGCCAACTTTGACAACTTTGCCTATGATGGAGTAGTGCTAAATACCGAAAGCTTTGAAACTGTACCTGGTACATTTAACTATCAACTGACAACTCCTTTGAGATTAAGTGCAGGCATTGCTTTTTTTCTGGGCAAACGTGGATTTATTTCGGGCGATGTAGAACTCAACTCTTATAACCAAACCCGATTGCAAGGGGCAAGCAGTTTTACTTTTAACGGAGATAATAAAACCATCAAAAATATTTATAAAACTACCCTAAATGTAAAGTTGGGGGGCGAATACCGGGTAAACTCTATGTTTAGACTACGTGCCGGAGCCGCTTTGTTTGGCGACCCTTACAATAATATAGACAATGTAGACCGCAAGGTGTTGCACCTCACCGGAGGGGTGGGCTTTAGACTACCAGGGGCTACTATAGACATTGCCTTGGTAAACAGTCGCTTCAACTCGGTATATGTACCTTACACCCTAAGCGACAACACCCACCCTACTACCAGTACCACCAACAGCATGACTAGTGCAGTGGTAACGGTTGGGTTTTCATTTTAAAAGACATATACAGTAAGTAATTAGCTATAAGTCCTTAGGTGCTACAAGTAAGAGCAACTTACTCATAATATGGCAGTTACATCTACTCATTAGGTTATGTTTAATGCTGCCTTGGTACTTATGTACTCAAAAATACCCTGTTACTCTTGATAGCAACAGGGTATTTTTTTGTATTTTCATAGCTATGAGCCAACCCACTGGAGCAAATAAGGATTTTATCATGAGTAATTCTTTTGAAGGATTGCAGGTAAGTTTTATTTTTGGTACTCAAACACTTTCATTTGTTTTTGACGATTGGCTCTATCAACAACTTTTGCCTATGGCACAAACTGCCACTCAATTTAACTACTGCCCCGGATGTGGCGAATTGCTCCCCCGCTACCTTCTTCATTCGCTTACGGGATTTTGTTATAGTTGCCGAGGCGACGATGATTTGATGTAAACGTCAAGCCTCGCCTGATTTTTGAGCGCCTTACCCACACAACTTTCCACAAGAAACATAATGTTAAAAATATTTAGACAACACCTCCTCATGGCAAGCCTGAGTTTTTGGGCAAGCTATACGCTACAAGCTCAAACAACGGTAAACACTCAGGTAAAGCAGATCAATAAGGTATACCAGGAGGTAAGAAATAATATCAGCCGTAAAAAACTTGGTACCAGCCATTTTACTTTTAACCTTAAACGCCACAACCTCCACCACTCAGGCTACCGACATTACTCACAAAAACTGTATTATAACTGGCAAAAAGAACAAGTATACTTAAGGCTGGCGCTGGTGCGCAGTGAACGGGGAAATGTTGATTATCAAAAAGAGTTTTTGTTTAATCAGGAGGGTGAGTTAGTCTATTTTCAAGAAAAACAAAACGATGAAAAAAAATACCCTTATCGTGAAGTAAAAGTGTACTTTGCCCAGGGTAAATTATTGGTTTGGAACCAAAATCAACAAAACAATTTGCACCACCAACGCATACAGAGTCCAGTTGAAAAGGTTCAGTTGATTATGCAGGAGGCCAAGGCTTTGCAGGCTGATTTGCACAAGCGAATAAAAGAGCAGTAAGGTAATGACATGTCATAAAAAAAGCCCACTGTGTATCAACACAATGAGCTTTTAGGTAGTACTTTGAAAAACGTAGTCAATACAACTACATTACTCCTACCTTACTATTCATCAATTCTTCTATTTCTTCGGCTTCAATCGGAATATTCTTCATCAGGTCGTCGTTGCCACCTGGGGTAACTACTACGTCGTTTTCGAGACGAATACCAAAATTTTCTTCTCTTATATAAATGCCTGGTTCTATGGTAAATACCATACCTGGGGTTACTTCATTGTCCCAATTGCCCACATCGTGTACATCTAAGCCCAAATGATGCGAAGTGCCGTGCATCATGTATTTTTTATAGGCTGGCCAGGCAGGGTCTTGGTTTTTCACCTCGGTTGTTGTGATCAACTTCAGGTCAATCAGTTCTTTGGTAACAATTTCACCTATCTGCACGTGATAATCATCAATGAGGATTCCTGTTTTCAATATCTTTTTGGCTTCCTTCATTATTCTTAACACTGCATTGTACACCTCTTTTTGTCTTGGGGTGAAACGTCCGCTTACTGGAATGGTACGGGTCATGTCAGCATTGTAGTTGCCGTACTCTGCCCCTACATCCATCAACAACAAATCACCCTCTTTGCAAGGCTGGTCGTTCTCGATGTAGTGCAACACACAACTGTTGAACCCAGAGGCCACTATAGGAGTATAGGCAAAACCACGCGAACCACGACGTACAAACTCGTGTATATACTCTGCCTCTACCTCGTATTCCATTACCCCAGGTTTTAAAAACTTGAGTACCCTTCTGAACCCTTCTTCGGTAATGTCACAAGCAGTTTGGATTTGGGCAATTTCGGCAGGAGACTTTACCGCCCGTAAATCGTGCATTTGTGGAGTAATGCGGTTATATGAATGCAACGGAAAGGTGTCTTTGCACCACTTGATAAAACGAGCGTCGCGGGTTTCTACCTCTACTACAGCACGGGTATGCTCATTGCTGTTGAGGTATACCTCTTCGCATTTGCCCATCAACAGATGGAATATTTTTTTGAAATCGCTCAACCAAAATACCGTCTCAATACCTGATACCTCAGTAGCTTCTTGTTTGGTAAGCTTGTGCCCTTCCCAGATCGCAATTTCTTCGTTGGTTTCTCTCACAAACAATACTTCACGGTATCGCTCCTGTGGGCACTCAGGAAACAACAACAACACCGTTTCTTCCTGGTCAATGCCAGTTAAGTAAAAAATATCGTTATTTTGACGAAAAGCCATGGTACCATCTGCATTGGTAGGCATAATATCGTTGGAGTTGAATACAGCCAGCGATTTAGGTTTTATTTTTTTTGCCAGGTTTCGTCTGTTTTGAATGTATATTTCTTTTTGGATTGGTGTATATCTCATGAGAATTAATTATATTTTTGCCTACACACACAGTGAAATCAGTTCAGTAAAATGGAAAAAATAAAGTAGTCCAGAAGAGCAAAATATCTGTTGGGTGGACAACGAAAAACCTGTCCCGAAGGAAACTTGCCTAGTCAAAGCTATGGTAGCCCCTTGTAGGGTAAAACTTTTGAAGAAGCCCCCTCACATAGATACTGTTCTATGGGTTAAGTTATTTTTGTAGTTTTACTAAGATGATTCTCTAACGAAAATGTGTTCAGCGTTGTTAGAGTATTGAATTTATAGCTATTGAGGTGTATTTAAACTATACTCTACCCTACTATTTTTCGCCCTGATTTGTATCTTCACAACCGAGTTTACGAGTCCTTAGATGCCGATAAATATCGGTGCTCAGCACAGCTAAATCACCTCACCCAAAAGCTTAAAAAACGGCTTATTTTAGGGTTTCGATCGGTTGGTGAAGACACACAACCGAGACGAGGAAGGTACTTTTATAAAAACCGAAGCTACAGTTTTACTGTGTTGAGCTCAACGAAGTTAAAAGCTGGGTAGAGTATTTAAACTACAAACAAAAATGAAAAAAAATATTGTAATTTTCATCAAAGTACTGCCACTAATATTGCTTGTTAATACTTTTTTAGCCGCTCAGCAAAATAATTTAGCCAAGCTACGAAAAACCACTTACATTGATGAGCCCATACAGGCAACCCATAAGTATTGGGTAGTGTTTAGAGATAAAGGAGCCTTTGCTCCAAATGCCCGCTATGTGTCTGTCCAAACCTGGCAAAACCGTCGTTTGTTGGGCTTGCCTTTACAGCAAATAAGCGATGTACCAGTAGCTACTCAATACATTCAACAATTACAAAAACAAAAGATTCGGCTATGCCAACGATCTAAATGGCTCAATGCTGTATCGGTAAGGGCAAATGCCGCACAACGGACCTGGTTGCGGCAACAAGCTTTTGTCAAAGAAGTAAGCCTTGTGTACACCCAAGGTGTAATAGCAGCGCAGCAACGAACCAATGAACCCTCCAAAAAACAATTTGCTACTGTACTTAAGCAGATGAAAGCACAGTTTCTGGTAGAAGCAGGCTTGAACGGCAAAAGCATTAAAATAGGCATCATTGACGTAGGCTTTGACGGGGCAGATAAGCTCAGTGCTTTGAAGCACATTTTCAAAGACAAGCGTTTTTTGGGTGGACGCGATTTTGTGAAACCTTCCAACAAAAAAATGTTTAACCGACAAACCAACGACGACTACCACGGCACCCAGGTATGGCGCGCCATTGCTGGCAAAACTACCCAACGCCAGTTTGGGCTTGCCACCGGAGCCCAGTTTTATATAGCCCGTACTGACCATGGCGTAACCGAAACCCGCACCGAAGAAGATAACTGGATAGCTGCTGTAGAGTGGATGGATAGCCTTGGGGTACGTATTGTTAACACTTCGTTGGGCTACTCCGACGGGTTTACCAACCGTAAGGAAGATTATACCCCTCAGGAAATGGATGGCAAAACCAGCAAGATAAGCCGCGCTGCTGATATTGCGGTCAAACAAAAGGGGATGCTGATGGTAGTATCGGCGGGCAATGAAGGCGCCATTCAATGGAAGGTGGTGTCTACCCCTGGTGATGCTAAAGAGGCGTTGTCGGTGGGTGCTACCAACAAAAACTTTAGGGCAAAGGCAGGCTACAGCAGTATTGGTCCTGATTTTTTGCCTTACCTCAAGCCCAACGTTTCTTGTTTTGCCTCTAATGGTACTTCTTTTTCGGCTCCGGTCATTTCAGGGCTTGCAGCTTGTCTTTTACAAAAAAAACCTTCCCTCAAAAACACCGAGTTAAGAGCCATCATAGAAAAATCGGCGCACTTGTATCCTTATGGTAATAATTATATTGGGTACGGCATTCCACAAGCAAATGTGGCACTTAAGCTCATCAATGAGCCTCTATGGAAGCCCGACAATGTAAAAACAATGGAAGTAACAAAGGATAAACTGGTATTGGAAAAGCTGACAGCCAAAAAGGTGGTGGTTTTTCATAAGCGTGACCAATACCAGGTACAGCACCAACAACGCATGAAGGTAGGCAAAGACCAGAAGGTGGTGATTAAGCGTCACAAACGCACTACCCAACGAACTACCATAGACATAGGCCATGAAGTAATAGAAATTTATTGGAAGTAATGACTATAGCATCACAAGCTTATTTAGAAGTAAAAGATCAGCTCATCACATTGCTCTACTCAGAAGATGTGAGCAATATAGAGTTGGCCCTGGAAATAGGACAAAACTATCCTGAGTTTCAGGAACAGTTAGATAAATACCGTTTATTTTATCGGGTAGCCCTGGGTAAAACACTGAACGCTTTAACGCCTGAAAATATCTGTGAGTTGTTACAACTGACCAAGCTAGACTTGCAAAATACGGGTTTGGTAAAACTACCTGCTGAGGTAGTAGCACTTAGGCGTTTGAAAAACCTCCATTTAAACGAGAATTTTTTGTCAGATTTACCCACCCAAATAGGGTATTTGCCCCAACTGCAAAATCTATTGGTAGCAAAGAATGAACTCGCCCGGCTCCTGCCAGAAATAGGGCAAATCAAATCGCTGGAAGTACTCCAGGTGTATGATAATCAATTACAGAGCTTGCCCTCCGAACTGCAACAGTGTAAACATCTAAAATATTTGTTTATCAACGGCAATAAAATACAAGATTTTCCGGAGGTTATTTGCTCATTGCCCCGCCTGCAAATTCTTGCCCTTCAGCACAACCAATTAAGTAATGTGTCTGCCCAAATAGGCAACTTGCGCCACCTTGGTCATTTAAACGTCAGTCATAATCGGCTCAAAGATTTGCCTGATACTATAGGTCTCCTAAAAAAGGTGGGCATACTTGAGCTCAATCATAATCGCTTGGCCGAGTTCCCGCTGGCAATATTGGAAATGAATGCTTTGGCAAAGCTTTGGATGACTCACAATCAACTTAGGCAGGTGCCCGCTGGAGTGTTTGATTTGCCCCAATTATATCAATTAAACCTCAGTAATAATTGCATTGATCAGGTCAATTTTTCAATCACCAATACGCAGGGCAGTATTGTAAAGTTATGGTTGGCAAATAATCAAATAAGCCGTTTGCCATCCAGTATTAGCTATTTGAAAAACCTCCAGCTGCTTGATGTACAAAACAACCCGATGTCGCCTGAACATGTACAGGAAATAAGTCATTGGTTGCCTGGGTGTGAGGTGATTTTTTAGTATTGGTTGAAAAAAGATGGCGCATTGTAAGGAGCCTTTAACCTTTGCCTGTGGTAAAACAATGCTCGCCTTTGGCGTGGTGATTGTCTGGCTAAAAAACGTTTTTCACGTACTGTGACACCAAGAATATTCACCCAAACTGATCAGTGTTTTTAAACAAGCCCACAAGAGGTTTGATAGTATTCATTTAACTGATTGACAAGATATGAGAAAATTTAAAGTTGGCGATAAAGTACAACATTTGTCCGGAGGCCCTGTAATGGTGGTCAAAGAATACGAACAAGCATTGCTCAGTGAACAACTCACCCGTAGCACAAGCGATGAGTACATCATAGGGCAATGGTATGATGCCACCGAACAAAAATTTGCTGAACAGCGGTTTCATCAAGATACGGTGCAAAAATTAGAATAAGCTTCAGGCAACAAGGAAGTGTTAGATAATTGTATGCCTTGTTGCCTGAAACTATCTATTGATTACTCTAGCCCTTTATACCAAAAAACCACCGTCGGAAGTAAACACCCCTCCTGTAGAATAAGAAGATGCGTCGGAAGCCAAAAAAAGCGACAAACGGGCAATGTCTTCGGGCGTACCCAAACGAGCAATGGGCAGGTTTTTCATAAAGTGGTCGCTTACCTGCTCGTTTTGCCAAAGCGCCTGGCTAAACTTGGTTTTGATCAAGCCGGGGCAAATCGCATTGGCGCGAATGTTGTGCCGCCCCCACTCTTTCGCCATTACTTTGGTAAGCATTACCAGGGCTGCCTTGCTTACACTATAAATACCCAAACCTGGTTCAGGCTTAAGCCCTCCAATGCTACTCATGTTAATGATAGACCCACTTTTGTTGGCTTTCATAGAAGGTAAAGCAAGTTTGGCAAGCTCAAAACAACCTTTCACGTTTACGTCCATTATTTTATCAAAAGCCGATTCATTGCAATTTTCTACTGCACCAAATACGGGGTTGGTAGCCGCATTGTTTACTATAATGTCTATGCGCCCATAGTGCTCAAGCGTTTTGTCTACCAAAGTTTTAATACTGTCCATTTTGCCCATGTGGGCTTCTATGCCTATAGCCTCTCCCCCGCTTTGGCGAATACTTTCGGCTACCGCGTCTACTGCGACTTGTTTGCGGCTACTCACTACTACTTTGGCTCCGTGGGCAGCATACAAACGTACAATGGCCTCACCTATGCCTTTGCTGGCGCCCGTTACTATAGCTACTTTGTCGTTTAGGCTCAGATTTTCTTTCATGTTGAAATGATTTGAGAGTTTGAAAACGGAAATTAGTATAAAAATACTAACTAATGAAATATAATTATATATAGTCAAGCTAATACTATAGGGAGGGTTCTGGGGAATTGGAGCCCTGAGAAGGTTCTAGGGACTAGGTGCCCCGCAAGCGGGATGTCGGCATAGCCTCCACTAGTGCATTAGGGATTAAATAAGTTGCTTATTAATTTGGATGAATTTTGTTTTCTGACGAGTCGTGAAAATGGCGGATAGTTCGCTTTCTGAATTCCGATGCATATCGGAACCTTAGCTATCTGACCTTTCGCAGTACGTATTTTTGTTTTTAAGCAAAAAAATACAGTTTAGGACTAAGGTTGCGTCAGCTGGATTCAGCCTTAGTTTGTTGCCGTTAAGAATCTGTGAAACGAAGCCGTAAAAACAGATCACTGTTTGAGCGAAGCGAGTTTGAGCTGTTTCGGCGTAGTGAAACAGATTTAGGCGAAACAAACTACAGCTGCGGGTTTTTTGATTACTTTTTTACCTGTAGAAAAAAGTAATGGCTCACAGATACTCGAATCATTGCTTTTTATGAGCATATTTTGCTGAGTGGTATTTTTTCACAGAAAACAAATTTTTGACCTGCGAAAGGTCAGTTAGCTATCTAACTTTTTTACGAGGAAGTCAGGGGGCAAAAGTCGCCAAATAATATGTAAGTAACTTAGTGCCTGATGCACTAGGTATATTTTGTTTAATTCCGTTGAGCTCATCACAACAAGCTGCTGCCCCGATAAATATAAATCGGGATTTAGAAATAGATTCGGTTCAGATGCAGCTAAAAAATTCACAGTACACTTATTTTTCAGTTATTTATAAATTCCCTGAGAGGGTGCCAGGGACTATCTAATGGTTTGTTCGGCTGTTTAAGGTAAGAAATGTCAATACACTGTCAATGAAGTACCGATATACATCGACACCTGAGAACTTGTGGCTTGTGGCTGGTAACTTGCCGCTTCAAGCTTGAAACTTTACCTAAAACCGCGCACTTAACACGATCTTTCCTCGCAGTTCTTCATAATTGTTGAGTGGTAACAACGTGTCCAACTTGTTTTGCTCAACGCCTATAGTGAGGGTATAATAATTGAGAAAAGTAAGGGAAGACTCCAGCCCCCAATCATACTTGATGCCCTCTTTTTGGTTTTTGCCGTAGTTGCCCTTGATACTATTTTGCCAAACACCCCAAAAAGTATAGGTCAGCGAACCACCCACTGTCAGCCATTTCCCTTCTTCTCTCCCTCCTTTTTGGTCTAAAAAATTTAGTTGAGCACTCGCCTGAAGCGGAAAGCTAAAGCTTGCCACTTGTTGTAATGTATAATTTCTGATAGAGATATTTTTCAGGTTAAACTCCTCCGATTGGGTGCGGGTTTCCTGCAGCAAGGCGGTCAAAGTAGTTTGCATTTGTGTGCTGCCTTGTGTGTAGTTGTACCCGGTGTGCACATTCAATATTTCTACATTGTTTAACTCGTTGTTTTCAATCAGGTGTTTGCGGTAGTCTAAAGCCATAAAAGGCCATTTTTGAGGAGTCAGGCTAACATTTAGCCCATATTCTTGCATCAACGACGTCATTTCTTTTCGTCCGGTGAGGTTGTCGTGCCAGTAGCCATACAGAGGCGTAACCGTCAATTGGTTTTTCCAAAACTTTTGTTCAATGCTTACTTCTCCTCCTTCTATGTCATTGCGAAAATAAGGCACCCCCAACGAGAAAAAACCGGGCGTAATCCGTTCTAGTTTGCCGTGCAAGGTGGTGCGTTCTCCCAACTGATAGTGTAGCCTGAGCCCATACGCCTGCCCTACCTGTAGGTTTCCCTGGTCGGTGAGGGGCTGTTGCAAAAACTCGGCAATGTGGGTAGTCGTTGCCGGAAGGTTTTCGCGGCTTAAGTCCAGGGTGGTCATCGATTGGGCAAACTCCACTTCCAGTTCCCATTGTTTCCAACGCCACTTCGCATCTGCTCCCCATACGGTGTTGTGCCGGGGCTTGTCAAAAAACGAGGTATCGCCAATGCCCGTAATAACGCTGTCGCCTCTAAAGGTCGTGAGGTCGTCTTGTCCCTGTACATGGTTTATAAACAAGTGGGTGCCTTCTTTTTTGCCCCAACCCGCTCGGTAAGCCTTCAGCTTGCGGGCGTAGTCGTTGTTGGCAGCAGTAGCTACTCTGTTTTTGGCGCCATAATACGCCAGGTGTAATTGCCCCGGCTGTAGCTCTATGCCCACCCCATCTATGCGGGCACCGCTCAGGGTAAAATCGGTAAACTCAGGATAACTGGTGCCTACGGTCAGGGTTTGCAGGCTTGCCGCCAAAAACGTGGGCAAAGAAATAATGCCCGCTTGTTGTAGTTGTTGCAAACCTTCTTTGTTTTTGCCTGCTTTAAACGACTTCAGGATACGGGCATTTTCATAACCCAGCAAACGTTCGGGGGCTTGTTTTGCCAACGAGTCGCGGTTTTCGTAGAGGTTTTTCAAATCGCTTACACTTAGGTTTTGTCGCCCCAAAAACTTGCCCAGCCGTTTGTTCAGCTTTTTCAAAGCCTTGCCCTTAGAACCTTGGTATTTTTGTTTCAAACCGGCTTTTTTTTGCTCGTACAATTGCTTGGTTTGTTGCTTTAGCGCCGCCGATTTATTTTTGAGTTTTTTCTCCAATGCCTTGGGATTGCTTAGGTCTTCGGGGCGTACGCCTAGTGTAGTGTAAGCTTTGGCAAGGGTAGGGTTGCTTTTGAGTTTTTGCCCCAATTGCTGATAATAGCGGGTCTTTTCTTTTGTTGCCCAGGCAGTGCCTTTGGTAGTCAACTTTTGTTGCCAGTTTTTTTCCCAGTCTTTCAGGTTTTTCAACTCTTTCAGGTCTTCGAGCTGTTGCAATTCGCCCAGGTGTTGGCGTACCTCGTTTTGGGTAAAATTCTCTATTTCTTTGATTTGCTCAAATTTATACAGCTTGTCTAGTTGTTGGTACTCTTGTACGTTGTACACTTGTTGTAGCTTGCGCAAACGGGCGTCTATGCGTTGCTGAAGCTGGCGTTGCAGGGTGGCTATGTCCAGCCCCACCGAAAATTGGTTCATTGGTTGGCGCAGCTCCGATTGCTCGGTGGTAAACAGGCCTTGTACTTTGAGTGGTATGCCTAATACGCTTACTCCACCATTGACCTGAAAACGGGTAAAATCGCCGGGTATGCCCAAAGGGTAATTGCCTTGTCGTTGGGCGGTGTGCTGTTCCAGGTTGGCTTGCAAGCCATTAAACTTGAGCAAAGGAGGCAAACGAAAACCAGTCACTTCTTGTTTACTTTCTCCATAAATGTTTTTCAAAATAGCAAACCGCTTTTGCAGGTCGTCTTTCCCTTTGGCCTTTAGTTGACGGTAAGGGGCACGAGGATCTAGCTTTTCTTGCAAAAATGCCTTGCTTTTGTCGTGCACTGCTTTTTTTCGTGCCTCTAGCGCTCTTTGCGCTTGTTGTTTTGCCGCGTTTACTTTAGGCAATTGACGGGTTTGGGCGTAGGTCATTGGGCTCCATGCCAGGCAGCATGCCAATACCCACCAGGCATAATAATGCTTCAGTTTTTTTCTAAATATATTCATCAGTATGACCACATTGGGTGGTATAGTTCAGGTCGTTCCTATATTAAGTACTTTTTTGTGGGTGGTAAAAGGACAGTTTTTGCAAAAAAAATTTTCTTGCTTTCAATGTACCCGACTACCCTTTTATAAGTAAAAAAACGATTCACCTCTTGATTATTTTATTTTGATCAATTTGACTAATCTATAGTTTTGAATAAATTCGTAAATCAAATATTTCCTACTTTTTTAAATATATCTTTCTTTGTCAGGCAAAACACAGTGATGCTCCTGGTTATTTTTGCCAAACCAATAAGAAAACACTTTTACTTCGCCTAAAAATAATGCAAAAAGCCCAAAAACAGTTTTACCTGATTTGGGCTTTGGTTTATTTTGGAAAGTTACAAACTTCCTACTATTTGTTGATTTAAGTTACCACTACGTTTAAACTTAAGGCTCTTATAAAGAATTGGGCTGAAGGATTATTGTATACTCATGTTTACTCTTCACTAGGGCAACCATTCCGATAAATCGCGAACTTCCATTGCATTACAGCAAGGGATTGCCCCTACACTTATCACTTTAATTTATACATAAATACCTGTATATCAGATATTTTAAAAACTTCGCACACTCCTAAAATGTATCCGCAGGATGCTTAATAAGAGCCAAACTTAAACCAGCCTGGTTTTAAATTGAACAGGCTTCGCATACTTTGCTATCGCAAAACAAGTCACAGACTTGTCATTATTTTACACTTTCAAGTCCCCTTCGGAAGACTTTTAGCAACCGACCCTGATTCCAGCACCTGAGGGCACTTTTCAGTATTCCGAAAAACGAGCGTAGAAGGTTTTTCTGCGATTATTAATGACGCATTATCCAGGGCTTAAAAGAACTGGGGGTGGTTATTCATATTTACTTACCTTCTTTGGCAAGCAGGGAATAAGTAATTTGTCATTAGTTAATAATTTTTTCTTGCCCTCATAAATACTCAATACATCCATCAGCTTATTATTTAACTGTCTTAGTATATCAAAGTAAATATCATTAAATAAAGCTAATAACTCTGGATCAAGGCTATAATTTCTCGCAATAGAAGAAATAGTTTCGTTTTTTCTAACTCTGTGAACTTGGTATGAATCTTTGCACCCATGTTCAACAAGGAAGCGTTTCCAAAAAGTTATAACTCTCCATACTATGTTTTTTTTAGGCTTACTACTCATATAGAATGAGTAATCTTTTTGAGCCTTCCCATAATAAAAAACAAAAATGACTTCTAAAGTAGATGCATGACTTTGATTAGCTCCATTTCCTGACAAATAAATTTGCCGAACTGCTCTTTCAGTCACTAACTCTTGTAAAAACTTGACTGTTTTTGTATAACGTTCCAGTTTAAGACGAATATCAAAATCATCCCCAAACACTTTAAAATATGTAACACTTGAGCCAGACACCTGAATACCCTCCACTAATAAATCAAGTTGATCATTAGGGTGTTTTAAAAAAATAGACAAAGAATCCTGTGAAAAAATAAAATGTGTCTGAAAAATTAAATAAACTACCACAATATATCTCATAACTTATCTACTTTAAAGCCCTCCCATTTACTCTTGTATTTTTTTGACTTCCTGTGTTTAAATTATTGTTATTATTCCTAGTAGGATTTTTTTCTCGCCCTAACTTCTTTTTCTTTAGTAAAAACTTCCGATTTATAGGACGTGCATACCTAAAGACTGATGGCTTATACTCCCCGTTAAATCTCCAATAAATAGGGGTTCTATAAGTTTTTAAAGACCTTGCAAGTCCTCTATACTTCTTTCCACCTTTAAACCGTAGGAACACCGCATAATCACCTTTTACTACAGAACCATTCCTTTGTACTATTTTATCTGCTCCTGTACCACAACCATTCAAATGGCAAAATGCATTTTTATGAAAAGCCTCAGAAGAGATTTTCCAAGGATCTAAACTCTCCTTTATACTTTTCTTTTTTCCGTCTGCTTCATAACCAGTATAGAGAGCTTCAGGTCCTGCGTGTCCAATATAACTAAAATCAGTAATTAAGTCTTTCCATCGCTTTGAACGCTTTCCGTTGACATACCCTCCGCTTTTATTTACATAGGTAACAAGTTGTTTGTTATTTTTAACAACAATAAAGTTAACCTTTGATTCAGCAGCAATGCGCTTATAATAGCTAAGTTGGATTTTTGTATAAGTACCCTCATATACAATGATAGTGGTAGCTTCACCATTTTGCGTTTTATTATTTTTTAAAGTTCTTGCCTCTTCTATGCCTGCCTGAAGAAACATACTTTTTTCAGGGTTATTAGGATAAGCTCGCCTATCAGCACTCAACGTTACACCTTGATTACCTATGACAACAATATTCTCTTTACCATCAGGATCAATAGTTATAATAGGATTATTACCCATAGCATGATAAGAACTTAAACTAGGGTACTTGCTTTCTTTTGGATCAGCACTCCACCACCGTCCTAATGCAGGGTTGTAAAGTCTTGCACCATAATCCTGAATCAGTTTGCCCCACTCCTGATCGTTCTCTTTGCCATTAAATCCATAACGGTAGTCACCAAAATCAGTTTTATTAAAAGTAATGCCCACTACTTCCAGCAAACTCCCCACATTAGGGGTAGGGTCGGTCAGTTTGAACACTACCTGGGTTTTGTCGCCTATAGCCTGGTAGCCTACCTGGTGGCTGCCCGCTGTCGTAAACACTTGCTCTTTGAGCACTTGACCACTCACCGAATCTTTGACCGTTATAGTGAGCTGATTGTCGCTGTTGGTTTCCAACACCAGGTCAAAACCAATTTGGTAAGTGCCTTGTACTTTCGAGTCATGGGTTTTACTTACCTCCCACAATGCCGTGGTGGGTGTCGTGCTCAAACTCACCTTAAGGGCGTTTTGCTGAGGGTCACCTTCCCACCCTTGTTGAGTAACCACTGTCCAGGCAGTAGGCAAGCTTGCCGGGGTCAGCATCGGGTCAATCTCATCGCCGGGCTGTTTCATCCCAAAGGGGTAGTAGTTTTTGAAGGTACGTACATTGGCATATTCGGTAAATAAGCCGTTTTCTTCTATATAACGTTTTTGGTCGGTCACTACCGAACGTACATTGCCCAAATGATCTTTGAGCTCGTAGCGTTTTTCGCCCACCAAACGCGCTACAGCATTGGTAATACCAGATACATTGCTCAATGGTTGACTAGTTTCTACCGTACCCAAACGCTCGCTGCCGTACAAACTTAACTCTTTTTGGGTGGTTTTCCAGGTACTATTGGTTTGGTCGTACGCCTGGTCATAAATCGCCATGGTGTTGCCGTCTACATCGCGGGTGTAGTAGCTCACTTTCACCTTTTCGGGGGCATCGGCAAAGCTTCTTACAAAACCTCCCCTGTTATCAGTGGCTGCCGCTATAGTAGGCGAATAGCTCACTTCTTTTTTGAGGCGGTTGCCGCTGGCATCGTACCAATAGCGAATGTGGGGCTTTTTGGAGGTGTCGGTGGCAGGGCGTACCTCGCTTACCTTGCCTTGTATGTTCCACACAATCACAATGTCTTCAGCGTGGTCGTGTACCAGGTTGCCTATGTCATCGTAGTCATACTGGTTGGTGCCCGTCACCTCTTTCTCAATTTTGTTGCCCGTCACTGCATCCGTCACTTTGTCCAGTTGGTTGATCGGCTGGGCAATGCCGTTGATGGTTTTGGTTTTGTAACTATAGGTCAAGTCATCCAGCAAGCTACCCGTTTTGTCGTAGCGTTTTAGGGTCAGCAAGTTGCCGTTGCCATCGTAGCTATAGTTGGTGTGCAAGGCGTTATTAGTAGCCGCAGTCGCCCAGGCGGTGCCGTTCCACTCATACATGTGCGCCGTTTTGATCCGGTTCAGGCGGTCGTACTTGTACTGAAAAGCCCTTTGTATCTGTTGGTGTTGGCTCACCCCTCGCAAGGCACTGGTCCAGGTAGCAATGTTGCCATTGTAGAGGTTGCGATTGGCGCCCGGTTTCAAAGTATAGGCTCCAGTATGGGCAAATGCCGAGTTACCGTTGTTGTGGACAAAATCGCCGTCGTAAAAAGTAAGCGACATACCCCATACATCGGGGGCAAAAGCACTGCCCGATTTACCATCGCCGCCCAAGTCTTGGTTTACATCCAGTATTGGGCTGTTCATTCCCTTGATCCACCCGTGGATGGTGTAGGCATAGTCTACGCCCTGAATTTTATCTTCGCCCAATTCGGTACGCTTGAGCGGTCCGTGCAAGTAATAGTCATACTTCGCGTCTTTGTCCCAAATATAGCCATCGCGCGAGGTTTCTACCAGGGTCAATCGGTTGTCTTCGTCGTAGGCATAACGGTGCAAGAAACGGTCGGCACGACTGGTATCGTCGTTGAACCTCACCTTGAGCACTTTGCCACTGATCAAGTCGTAGTCGTAGGCAAGGTGCATGCGGTAGTTGAATTTTTCGCTGCCCGTTTTGCCATTGTCTAAGCCGGGGGTTTCTTGCACCAGCCAGGTAACATTGCCGTGCGGATCATAGCTAAAATAAGTGCGCACGGGGTCGGTGCTGCCTTGGTTATACGCCAATGTATAGCTCACCCGGTTGCGCAAATAGGTCTGGGTATTGGCTTCATTGAAGTAAAAGGCATTTTTGTCTGTATGTTGGTCGTTGGCAAAGGCGCCCGGCACATTATAAAAGCTCAATACCTGCTCGCTCAGCCCGGTATTCGGGAAGGAATTGTTGCCCGCCAACACATCATTCAGGTTTACCTGCCCAATCTCAAAGGCATTCGCTGGAAAGGCCAGGGTTTGCCCATTGTCGATAAACTGGGTGGCACGCCCTGCCTCTATGGTTCTGCCCAAGGCATCATATTTTACATAAGCATAAGCATTTTCATCTTTTTGTTTGTCATTTTGCGAAAAGCGAATCCTCCCTTTGTCATCGTGCACAAAGTTGGTGGTGCCCCCATCGGGGGTATGTTGGTTCACCATTTGCCCCAAACTGTTGTAGTTGTAAGTAGTGCGCATAGTGTGTGCCGGGCGTTGGCTGCGGGTGGCCGTAGTTAAGGGCTTTACCCCAGCTGGCGGCACGGTTTGGGTCAGTTGCCCGGCGCGGTCAAAATAGTACAAGGTGTAGTGGTGTTGCTTTTGTTCAAAAGTGACCGATAGTTCATCGTCGGGCGCCACACAGTTGGCTTTGAACGTAGCCGCCAATACATCTTGTTGGTCTTCTATACACTTGCTGGTTTGGGTGTTGATGGTTTCTTTGGCATCTTGAAACGCCACATCAAACTCAAACCTGGGCAATTCAGGCTCTTTAGGTTTTACCTCTGGTGTTTTCCAGCGCAAGCTGAGGTCATATACCCGCTTTATGCGTGGTTTTTCAATGTGGGTATATTCACCCTTGACCACACACCCGTCTGGTCCGCTTATCTCAATATAATACCAACCCTCACTTTCCATTTTATCTCTCGGAATGGTATCTTTTATATCGGGTTCGGTAGACGACACAGCCGCCAATACGGTGGCTTCGTAGATGAAAGCATACTTGGTGGAGTCTTGTTCGTTGCCTGGGGTAAAGCTATCGTCAATGGGCAATTCATACCAGGTAATTTTATACGCTCCATTGGGGTATTGGGCTGCTCCCTCAGTAGTTAGTTCAGCGTGGGCTACTACTTCGCATTCTTGCAGCGCCACTTCTGCCACCAACAACTCTACCAGCGGTTTGTAAGCCTCTATGGTAAAGGGTTTCTCGTTGGGACAAATGCCACCTACGGTCACTATTAACTTATAGTCGCCCGGAGCGAGGTCTTCAATACTTGCCGCAGTAATTGTATTGCCCTGGTCGTCTTTCAATACTGTACCATCGGCTTTTTGCCATTCGTAGGTCACCTCTTTTTTGGCGCCTACCACCACCACATTGGCTTTGCCATCTTGAGCATTCAGGCAAGTTTCTGAGGTGGTATTCATCGTAATGTCTACTTCCAGGTCTTCTACTTCAAATGTCACCTTTTTTTGACAATTGTAGTTGTTCAGACCTCCATAAAAGTAAGCGGTATATTTACCTACTCCTATGTTGTCTATGTTCCAGCTATTGTTTGCGGGCAAGGTAGCTTCGGTTTTGCTGGCCACCAGTCCCGCGCTTTCGCTATACAACTCCATTTTAAATCCGCCAGCAGGCGCCAGGCTCAAGTCGTTGGTAGTAACCCCTACCTGAAACTGAATAGTTTTAGTACCCGCAGCATCACACACGTATTGAGGATCGTCGCCAAGCAATGAGGCGTTGATTCCCAAAGTTGCAAATTTGATATTTTTACGGGCTTCACAATAGGTTACTCTACAGGTGGTGCAGCCCGTACTTACAGGGTCCAGGTTTTTGTAAGCCTTTAGCACCAGGGCATACTCGGCACCTTGCACCGGATTGGGCACTGTCAATACCACATCGTCTACTGCCAGTATATTGCCTGCGTTGCTGATCACGGTTTCGGGTACGATTACATTGCCCTGTTCGTCGAGCAAGGCATAGGTATAGTCGGCAAAGCCAGCGGGTACTTTACCCGTGCGAATGTCAAAACGGATTTTGCTGTTGGCAAATACGCCCATTTTGCTGGCATCGCAGCTAATGGCACTCGTTTCGATGCCTGTAATGACCGGGCTGCCGTCGGTTACGGTGTTGCTACTGGTGGCTACACAGCCTTGGGCGGTGGTCAGGGTTACCTGGTAAGTACCCAAGGGCAAACTGCTCAGGTTCAGGGTTCCTGCGGTAGCGGTTTGGTCTACCAAATTGTTGTATAGGGCACCGTTTTTCAACACGGTGTAAGTAGCTGCTCCGCTAAAAGCAAGGTTAAAAGCAAGTTCTCCTCCCATGGCATTCATACAAGTAGTCACACTGGCTGACCCAGCAGTTACTTCTGGCAATGGGTGTACTATAACCGCCAAAGGGTTACTCAAGGCACCTTCGCCACAGCTATTGCTTCCTTTTACAGTGAGTTGCCCACTATGGCTCAGGGCAAAACTATAGGCAGGAGTATTGGTGGTGGTGATGGTAGGCGCAATATTGCTGTCGTCAGGGGTAAAAGTCCAGATATATTGACTGGCACCTGCAATGGCAGTAGTGCTAAAAGAGGCGGTTTGGTTGGCACAATCGGCAGCAGCTCCAGTAATGGTGCCCGTGCCAGTAGGCGTTGTACCTATAGACACGGCTTGCGTCACCACGGCAGTAACGCCGCAACTTCCAGTACCGCTTACTTTGATGGTGCCGCTGGCATTGCCCGCCAGAAACGTCACCGCAACCTGCGGAGTATTGGTACTAAATGTACCCGTTCTTCCGGTGCCTGCTTCTTCGAGCCCCGCCGAAAGTTCCCAATTGTAGGAGGTCACCCCGCTTACTCCTGTAGCCAGGTAGTTTTGAGTAGCCCCAGCGCATCCATTTGCGGTGCCTGTAATGCCTGTGAGGGTAGCGGTGCCTTTGTTGCTAAACTTGGCCAAATACCCATCTACACTGCCTTTGTTGGTGAGCGAAGTAGTATTACCATAGGTAGCAGTTGTAGCCAATCCACCAATCATGTAAAGCTCGTTTTGACCCACAATATTCAGGTTGTTTACCCAGAATGGCCAAGTGGAGTTTACAACCTTAGGTCCGGTAATTTTTTTATCTATTTGTTTTACTATTCCATCGGGGGTGTACTGCGCCACAAACCCTACCAGTCCTTCACTTTGCAGCAATTGTTGATTGGTGCCCAGGTAGGTTTGCCCTTGCGACCAACCGCCTACATAAACATCCCCGGTAGGCGCAAGCGCAATTCCGGTAGCTACTATGCCAAACGATGAATTACCTGCCTGCGCCCACTGAAGGCTTCCCTGAGCATTGTATTTCACCACAAACATATCAAATATGGAAGTACTGGAAGTAAGCTGTTGCCCATCAAAAGAAATGTTTTGATTGAAATAGCCCGCCAGGTATACATTGCCCGCTGCATCTACTACAGCTTTGGTTTGCACACTTTCGTTGCCACTGCCTCCACCCGATTTTATCCAGGCAAGCGTACCTGTAGGGGTATATTTGGCAACAAAAAAATCTTGCAAACCTTTGCTTTCAATGGTTTGCCCGGAAAAGGTACTAGTATCCGCAAAATTACCCAACAAATACGCATTTCCGGCTTGGTCTACCTCCATATTATAAGCGTGGTCAAGCGTATCGCTTCCTCCACTTTGTGCCCACAAAAAATTTCCATTGGCATCGTATTTTGCCAAAAATGGATCAGATCTACCAGCTGAGGTCATTTGTTTTGCCCCATTGAAATCTATGGTGCTATAAAACCAACCACTGACAAACACATTTCCTGATGGATCTACTTTTACCCCTTTGCCTTGTGCTACATGGGCATCGCTGCTGCGGTTGAACCACAGCAGGTTGCCCTGGGTATCATACTTGGCTACAAACATATTAGAATTTAATACATTATGGGGAGTGGGAGTAGCCACGACAATATGCTCGAAAGTAGCGGTACCTTTGAAAAAACCCGTCACATATACGTTTCCGGCGGCATCTACATCTATGTTATTGGCGTAGTCATCGAGGTTACCCCCGGCTTTTTTTGCCCACTGTAGCTTGCCATCTGGTGAGTATTTTGCCACAAACATATCATAAGCCCCACTAGTGCTTAATGTTACCTGGTGGGCGCCTTCGCCCAAAGTAAGTGTTTGGTTAAAAACCCCTGTCACATACACGTTTCCGACGGCATCGGTAGCCGAAGCATATACATCATCTAAACCTGACGAACCCAGTTGCCTCACCCACACCAAGTCATCGGTTTTGAGGGTCACCGTATCACTCAAGGTATTACAGCCTCCGCTTTGCATTACCTTCAGGTAATAGTCACCATCGCCCAAATTGGCAATAGTAAAAGGCGAGGTACTTACCGCCACGTCTTTGTGGGTGCTTACCTCTTGCCCGTTTTTAAACAAAGTGTAAGAAACCGCATCGGTGGTTACCTCTATACTACCATCGGCAGCCGTACTACAGGTGTTTTGCTGGGTAATGGTCAGAACCACATTAGCTCCCGCCTTTTGGGTCACGGCTAAAGTACTCTCTATTCCAGCACTGCACTGGGCATTGCTGCCTTTCACTGTAATGTCTCCACCATTGAAACTGCCCAATACATCTACATTGATGAAGTTGTCCTGGGTATTGATGGTGCCACTCACCCCGGTACCCGCTTGTACCATGCCCACGGGCAAGGTCCATACATATTCGTCGGCACCGCCAATGGCTGTTACCGAATAGTTGAGGTTTTGGGTAGCCACACATACCTCGCTTGCTCCACTGATGGTACCCGCTGTAGTAGGCACTGGGTTTATAATGACAATAAACTTACCGGGCAAGGTAGTGCAACCATTTTTGGTATAGGTTACTTGTATTTCATTGCCTCCGGTAGCGGCATTGGCACCTATGTTTACCGTCATCTGGTGGGTGCCTTGCCCTTGGGTAATGGTCCAACCTGCGGGCACGGTCCATTGATAGGCAGCATCGGCTACTAAAGGTACCGTATAGGTATGGCTGGTGTTTTGACAGGTAACGCCTCCGTTGCCAGCGGTACTAATGGGACCTACCTCTACTGCCTCTCCATAAGTAAGGTAATGTGTAATATTTTTTAAAGTACCCGTGGTTTGGTTGGCGTTGAGGGTTTGACTACTCGTATTGTGGGTAGTATTCAGCGTTTCCCAGTCGGTATTGTTGTACCACATCAATACTGGCTTGGCGGGCAAGTCGCAAGCGTTGGCAGTGCCTACTGCCGCCTGAAAGCTTACCGGAGAGGTACTTTTTACTACCCAATGCTCACAATCGTTCATTTTGTAACAAACACCTCCTACTGCTTGTCCAGTGGGTTGGTTGCTGCCCTTATAGTAAGCATTGATCCAGGCAAGGGTCGATAAGTTGCTGAGGGTGAGCGGATGTAATTGGGTACCATCGCCCAACGGAAAAGTAAAGTCTCCAGTGCCCTTTTTACGCACTTGCCCCGATGCGTGGCTGGTGGCAGAGATATTTTGGTAGCTTCCGTTGGTATCAAACGTGAGCAAGCCACTACTTTCGGGGGTAGCCTTGACCAACCCTTGAGCAAACTCAAGGGTACCTACAATATTGATATTGGTTTGCAGGTCTACATGGTTTGTAGTTTTGTTAATTTTTAAGTGATGAAAATCAGCCTCTCCGACTTTGCCCGTTACTGCTCTGATGGTTTGCAGGTTGTCTCCTTCTAATATGGTTTGCCCACCGCCAGCACCAAACACCACTTTACCTACAGCATGTTTTCTTTCCAGCACTATGTCGTGGGCAAAACGGTGCGTACCTGCCCCATATGCCATGTGTAGCTTTCCCTGACCTTCTACCCTTAGCAACAATGCCCCATGATAAATATTAGGGGTGGTGTTGGCTATGTGCCAGTCGTAGGCACCAGTGTGGTTAATGGTCATTTGTTTGTGGTAAGTATCCCCGTTGATAGAACCTCCAGGGTAAGAGCCAGATGAAAAAGACACATTGTTGTGATAAGTAGAGTTTTTACCAATGATTCGTACCGCTTTTACTGAGAGCTCGCCTTCCCACTGGTTATTTGTCAAATGCACGTTTTGTCCGGCATGCAGCTCTTGAGGGGTATTCCCTTGCTGGTGTACGTTTTTAATATCGAGCACTGTAGGATAGTAATTATTAGGCGCCAGTTTTAGTGCTTTTCCATCAGGAATAATGGTGGTTTGGTCTCCCCCAAAGTACATAAGGCTGTAAACATGCCCTCCCAAAGTTACATCTTCGTGAAAAATGTCTGGGTCTGTTCTGGAAACATACCAGCCATAGTTACTTGAATTAGAAACCGTAAAAGATGCTTCTTGATGATAGGTATTGCCATAACTCTGACTCTGTGGATAATGACCTGCCTCAAATATGGCTTCTCCATGATATACAGAGTAGGCACTTAAAACCCTCGCATTGACAGAAGTTACTGCGGCGGCTTCCCAAATACAGTTTTTCAGAACCAATGTGCCTTGAAGATCAAAGTTTTGTAGAGTGCTTCCTTTTTGATGTAGTTTGATGAGGGACAGCCCAGCAAATGTTGAATTATTTTGGTCTATCAACACTTTTTTCCCATCCAACAGGGTAGTTGTAAAACTTTGACTTCCTACGGTTACATAAGTTCCACTATCTCCACCTACAATGATGTGGCTTTTAAAGGTGTCTGCTGCTGCATAGGAAACGTACCAGGCCGATCCACCTTTGCCTATAAAAGTAGCCTCTTGGTGGTAGGTATTACCATTGCTATAAGACGCGTTAAGCATTTTGGTAAAACGCACCTTTTCGTGAAACTGTGAACTTGTTAAATTCACCTCCCTGGCAACAGCTTCTACCTCAGTAAATAAAGTAGCATTGGTAGTGAAGAAATCATGCGTATTGCTGCCATTACTTATCAGTTTTCCACCATTGAGTTGCCCATTAGTAATAGTTGAGCTTCCGTTAACCGTCAGGGTGTTAGCAGCGCCAATATTAACCGTGGCTACATTGGTTACCCAAAAGCCGGCAGTGGTATGCGAGCCATTCAGGTTCACGGTTCCTGCATTAATTTTTACGTGATCGGTAGCCAATGGCACCCTGCTCTGATCCCAGTTGGCAGCAGTGTTCCAATCGTTGTTGTTGTGGCCTCCCAGCCAGGTATTGTAGGTGACCTGTGCCTGGGCAAAGTGACTGATTGCCAATAGGCTTACCAAAAGCAGGCCTGCCTTCAGCGTAGACCAACCGCGCCCAAATTTCCCTAAATACTTGGGGGGTTTGTTTTTTTTCAAAGTTTGATGCTTTTTCATGCGTATAAAATTTTCAAAGCGATGTTTTTTGTGAATAAAAAGCACAGGCCGATCCACTCAGCCTGGCCTACTTCTGAAGGTTTATTTTTTATCCTTTTCAAATGTTTGCCCATTGACCTTCACCTCTTCCTTTTTGGTCGTTTCATTGGTTGATATTTCTACCTTGAGCTTGGTCAGCGGCGACAGGTGGTCTCCCAATGGTTTATTGGGGTGAGGCATCGTATTATTTGCCTTGTCAGTGCTGATGCCTTGAGTCCCCTCTGGGTTTTCGTCCAGCGCAGAAGGTATCTTGGTAGTACCACACACATTGGGCATATCAATCAATGGCGCCATCGTGGTTACTTCCAGGTAGCGTAGCCACTCAAAATAGCTCAGAGGCTTGTTCGTAAAATCTTTGATTTTGGTCGTATCGCCCCGGTAATTGATCGTTACCAACGTATCGGTGGTTTGGGTAAAATCACTGTTAAAATTTCCTTGGTTTCGGTAGTGCATTACTCCGTAAATATCGCTGGTGGCAGCGCCCCCTCCCACGCCATACTCTATGACAGGCACAGTATAGGTTTTGGTAGTGTCTTGCAGGTATTTGCACGAGGCGGTTTTGCTTTGGTAAGAAGTCACCATTGCCCGACGCTTGCATTCATCTACCAGTACATTTGCCAGTACTTGTATGTCTTCCTGAGATATTTGGCTTTCACTTTTTACATCCCCTTTACAGTCTACTATTTCGTAGCATTTTTTCTGAAGAGTGTCCTGTAGCATTTTCATAAATACAATGCGGCTTGAGTCGCAGAAGTTGACCACCTGTTGATTCATTTTATTGATCTGCACCTCCACCATGGTAGGCAGGCGATTGCCTTGGTCATCCTTAAAGCCATTGTTTTTCAATGCGTCATAGTCGTCTACTTTGGTGTCGTCTTTCCAGGTTTTCACCTCACCGCTGGCGTCAATGTATACAGGAGAGACAAAATCTTTGGCTTTGACCAATTCGTCATATTCGCCCTTGAGTCCTCCCGATTTAAACCTACGCAACATTTGCAAAAACACTTCCCGCTGGGCGGCTGTCCAGTCTTTGCCTGTAATATCGCACTGTACCTCGCCTATGCCACAAAAATTACAACCATCAAAGTCACGGTAACAGGTCAATACTTCTACTACTTTGTTGCTGTCTATGGCATAATGAAAATACTTGAAAGCATACACTGGGTCTAAAATATGGGCAAACTTGTTTTGTGAGCCCATCATCACTGCCCACTCACGGTCGGGATAATAGCTTCGGTCGATACCATTGTATGCCTTGCTGCGGCGCGCCAGGTTTACAGTGGCTGTATCTGCAAACACCTTTTGGTAGTAGTCGTCTACACTGCTGGCGTAGGTGCTTTGCTCGGTAGGCAAGCTGGTTAATACGTCCTGGCTCAAAGGGGTATGGCTTCCTTGAGCCAAGTGTTGGTTATCTATGACTTTGGCAAAACGATACCCCGTACAGTTCAAATACTCCTCTACCAGGTGTTGCGAGTACTCTATCTCAATTTTATTGTCTTTTTGGTTGTTAGTGCCAGAAGTTACCTGTTGGTCCCGCATTTTTTTGCTCAACTTACTTTTGAGCACTTTTTTCAAAAACCAACGCACCAAAGGGTTTTTGGGCAAGGCATCGTCAAAGGTACTATCGTGTACTTTAGGGTCACCTGTTCTGTCGTCTACCTCTTTAGACACTCCCCCCGAACCAGCTTTGTAATTAATGGCAATGCTCCCATCAGGGTCTACTTGTGCCTTTAGCTTGGCCAGCTCCGACTGCCAGCATTTGAACAAGTCTTCGGCGTAGTATTGGGCTGTTTTGTCGGTGTCGTTGGGGTCTACGGCAAGCTTCAAAGACTGACCACAAGCATCCTGACGATTGGTTGCCAGTGTATCATACACTACATTATGGTCTTTGTCTTTGCCACTGGCGTTGTAGGTATCGGTCAGCATGTGGTGGGTCATCAGGCTGAAAGTGCCCGGCTCGTACCACCCTTCCATATAAGGCGCCAAAAACTTATAATAAATGTACTTTACCCGGTCTTTGGCTGCTTTTCGCGCTTCCGCCAAACTTTGGTTTTGAGTGTCTATGCCCAACAGGTTCAACTGACCTTGGGTAAGGTCGTTGCCCAGGTAAATGTAAGAAGACTCAAAAGTAGCTTCGGTCATCAATTTGCCTCCGGCATCAGCCACCAGCTGGGTAATGGTATCGGATATACTGCCTATACTTTCGGGCACTATTTTCCAGAAAAAACTATAGGCAAAGCCTTCAAAGTCAGGAAAAAACTCAGTTTTGCCAGGCACAAATTGAACAAACGGATTGACCCGATATTTACCATCCCCATCTTGGTCTTTGAGCTCATATACCATATTTTTAAAGTCGAACACCGTACTTAGGTTAATAGGCACGCGAATGATGCCGCAACCCGGATTGGTAATTTCTATGTCGTAAGGAACCTTAAGCGCCACGGCGTGTTGATCAGTAAAAAACGGGGTGGTGCCCAAGTCTGCCTGATATTTGGCATCCAGCGCAGCAAAGTTTCCAGAAACTCTAGCCGCGTCAATATCGTTTTGCAGGGTTGTTACCTTATCAAAAAAAACTTGAATGTCGTTGTTACACTTTACACTGTCCATCCACTTGCCCAACATAGTAATCAAGGGCTGAATACCGCCTGCTACTTGGTTTTGGGCGTTTAGCACTGCTGGGGGCAGTTGTCGGGTACCTGCCAAATTACGGGGGCTCAACTGCTTTTCTATCAAATAGGCACCCGGTTCCAGCGTGAGGTTGGCAAACTGTGTATTCATTCCACACACCACGTTTACATCCTCACTAATCAGTATTTGGCTATTGGCTGCGAGGGGGTTCCAGCCTGTACCAGGTGTAGTACCCAGGTTTTTTACCCAAGGGGTGGCAGGGTCAGCGTCTTCATCCAGTTTGTGAATCACCACCCTCAGGGCAAAATCACACCCACTCACAGGGTTGGTACAGTTTGCCTTGTAGCTAAAGGTAAGGGGACTTTCATTGACCAGGTACAAGCGTTTGCTCGACACCACTTTGGTAAACCCCTGATGGTTGGCGTTGATCTTGAGGGTTTCGGTAGTAGCAGGTATTACCCCGTCTTTGAGCCCGTTCATGTTGTCTTGTTCCTGGTAGGCAAGGCAAGTCGCTATCACCTTCCCTTCTTTAGAGGCATAGCTAATGCTTGCGGTACCGTTTTGGTCTATATTAATGGTTTTGAGCACACTACTGGCGGCAGGTGCTTCATCTCCAAACAAACGGATCAATTCGTTTTCGGTCGCAGTAGAGTAAAAGGTTTTGACAGTTTTGCCGCCTCCCCCAATCATGTGGGTTTTGCCTACCCCCGATTGCTCTTTTACTTTGCCATCCTGGTAAAAAAGGGTGCGGGTAAATGCATACCCTTCAGCGTCAGGAATTTGATTTTTTCCGGTATAATAATTAAAAGGGTTGCCCGTGGACTGGTCTATTTTGGCAGGGTTGCGGTAGTTGGCATCCTTGTCAAAGTGTTTGGGGCGATATAATTGCTGATTGCTTTGGTTTTTTACCAAACCCTCATAATACCCCTTCAACCCTTGGTTTTGCAAAGGTGCTGGCAATGTAGCCATTACTGGTCGTCCACTGTAGTCATACATTTGTTGGGTAACCAGGGTGGTTTGCTTAGAAGGCAGGTAAGTCTGGGTTTGTTTCACTTGGTTTAGCTTGTTGGCATAGGTAATACTTTCGCTTACCCGGTTGCCTTCGGTAAAAGTACGACTGTACATATTGTTGCGGCCTTCGTCAGGGTCTACAAAGTGAAAAACGTCTACTTCCCGCTGGTTTTTGTCGCGGGGTTTCAGGGTGCCATTTTTAAGGTCAACCACTACCCATTTACCACCGAAAGAATGAGAGCCGGGCACATCATCGCTTGACCACTGCCCCCAGTTTTTGGCATTGGCCACCCCACCCGGGTAAAGTGTACCTATGGGGCGTATTCTCCACACATAGTACCCTGTGCCTTCGGCAAGGGTCATAGACAATGTTTTTTGACTGCTTTCGGTTTCTAAGGTGAGCGCCCGTTTCCAATCTATTGCTGTCAGAATAATGAGTTCCTGTTTGATTTGTTTTTGCAGCTGATCAACGCTTGCTACAGTAGCAATGTTATTTGCCCAGGTAAACCAATCATAACTGTTGTTGTCTGGGTTTACATAGTTGTGCAAACGCAACACCTGGATTTGATAATTGGGCATGTAGTCATCACTGTTCCAGCTAAACGTAGCTTTTTTACCTTCAAGGTCTACCTTCAGGTTGTTGGCGGTTACTCCTGCGGCACCTATACCATAAGCAATGTCATAACTTGCTACTACCCGAAGACTGGCTTTGAGGGCATTTTCAAGATTTTGCTTTTGGGTAGGGTCTGCCACATTTACTGTTACCTGACGGGCAGTAATGGCTATTTTAAATGCATCAAAGTTGTTGATGGTACTGGCAAAGTCAAAGTGGTACAGCCTTTCGGGTACCTTGGCACTAATCTCTAGTTGACAGTTGCAGAGGTTTTGCACAAAATTACCGTCCTTTTCTCCGGTAACGGTTACCTCCAGACTTGTCGTAAAGTCCAAATCTCCAAAACTGTAGGTTTCACCCAGGTCTAGTTGAACTTTTAGTCTTGCCTCGCCTATGCTTGTCGACGGACTGACAGGTAACGGCAAGTGTACAGTCTGACCAGCATTGGCGGCACCTTGTATGCGTTGGTGGGTATAATGGCTGTTTTTGTACACCTGTGCCTGGGTACAGGCAAGCCCCACTACTGCCCAGGCAACCACCGTAAGTATATATTTTAAATGATTCATTTTTTTCAAATTTGATTGTCAGTAACGTGTTCGCCCCGTAAACGGGATTTCGGGCGTAGCCCTCAACAATAACCCCGATAAGAAATCGGGGCTTTGAAGCTGTCCGTTTTTTGAGCACGTTACTTAGCGACTTGTTTCTAAAGTATAACCTTGGTACTTGCCCCCTTTGATGGCTGCCTGAGCAGTGGCGGGCACATACCCTTTGTAATGCGCATTGAGTTGCAGGTAATAAATCTCCTGGCTTGTGAGCACATGGGCTTTGGTAAAGCGAACCACTTGTTTTTCAAGGAACCTTTTTGTTGGGTTAAAATAATACACCACTTCTTTTACCTTGAACTTTTGTTGTGCCTTGGGCGCTACCTGCATCGTGATAAGCTTGATGGGTTGGTTTTTATAAGTGCCCTCCTTCACTTTTACCACTTTGCTTTGCGCAAACAACTCTTGCTGCAAACGAGTCATATTTGCGCATAGGCT
>NZ_AAWS01000042.1 GCF_000169175.1 Microscilla marina ATCC 23134 | reverse complement strand
TAATCTCTACTGCAGCGGTGGTGTATATGATGCCTGCGTCTAACCAGTTAAATAATACAGCTGGTAACTCAAAAACTACCGCCACACAAGCCGCTGAACACCCTATTGCTTCAGCAAAACCTCTCACTCGCTCCAATTCAGGTCAACTTGCACAAGACAATCATACGTCGGCCAAAAACACCCATGAGCATAAAAAAGAAACTGACAAAAAAACACTTAAACCTAAAAAAATAACGCAACACAAATCAGAACACCAGCTTGTAAACAAACAAAAAGAGCGCAATGCAATCCCTCACAAAAAAATAACTCCCTGGCAATTAAACACCTCAAATAACAAAGTAAAGGGTTTTGCCAAAAACACCCCCAAGCTCCTGGTTGTTCAACAAAAGCAAGGCATCACTAAACAAGTTGATGTAACTATCAAAGATGACCACCTTACCAAAAACACAGGGAATAAACAATCAAGGGTAGCCAAGAAGAAAACTATTATTTCACAACCACTTTATCAAGTGTCCAAACTCTTACCTATTCAACAGCTCAATACTCTAGCCAATGCTACCTATGGGCATTCTAAACACCTTGCACCTCATCTGGACAGCATTGCACTCCAGGCCCATCGAACGGTTTTGCAAGCGTATCATGACAATTGGAGCTGGGTACAACGCCCCCGAAATACCTTTCAAAGAATCGGGCGATGGCTTGGGATTTCCCGTAAAAGTCGTACACCAACAAAAAACAAAGCAAAGCAAGTAAATACTAAGTTTATGGCAGTGGGTGACTCTTTGAAAACTGATAAGCCAAGTAAAAAAAGGAAAAAAATGGCTACTACTCGCAAGGCGAAACAAAACAAGCCGCTAATGGGGGTACCCAAACTAAGGTTAAATAAACTCTTGAACCGCCTATTTTTTGACAAACCTAACCCAACTGTAGCTAAATCGCGAATCAATTCATTGCCTAAACCAGCAGTATACCCTATTCGTGAGGTACAACTTGGGTTTGTATACCCTTTGAGTACCAACGGCATAGATGCACACAACTACTCTAACAAGCTATCAATCAATGCTCTAATAGGTAGTGCGGCTGCATTGGATGGTCTTGAGTTTGCAGGATTTGGCAACATTGAAAAAGACTACGTCAAAGGTGCACAGTTTGCTGGTTTTTTCAACACAACAGGCAACCAGGTACAAGGTTTACAAGCAGCAGGTTTTTTCAATAATGCAGGAGGGGCACTGGCTGGAGCTCAACTGGCGGGGTTCTTCAACTTGGCTGGTGTAACCAATAGGTCAGCAAGCAGATTAGCTCACAAACCCACAATGAATATACAAGCAGCAGGTTTTGGCAACCTTCACTTGAATGGTTCACTTAATTTTCAGGCAGCAGGTTTTTTCAATATTGGGCGTCAAATAGATGGTTTTCAAGGTGCTGGTTTTTTGAACATAAGTAAAGAAGTTAGCGGTTTTCAGGCAAGTGGTTTTGTGGGAGTATGCGAAAAAATACATGGAGCACAAATTAGTGGCTTTATGAATGTTGCCGATCAGGTAGAGGGTCTACAGATGGCAGGCTTGCTTAATATTGCCCACAAAGTAAAGGGCAGTCAAATTGGCTTTATCAATATTGCAGACAGCCTAACCCATGGGGTGCCCATAGGGTTTTTAAGCATTATAAAAAATGGGTACCGTAAGTTTGAGATATGGGGTAGTGAAAGCCTACATAGTAACATAGGGTATAAAATAGGTGTGCGAAAGTTTTATAATATTTTTGCAATAGGTGCGCAGTTTTTACCTGATAAGTTTCGCTGGGGATTGGGTTATGGTATAGGCACTATTCGTGATATCAACGCCAAAAGTAACTTCAACTTTGAAGCAATGGTATACCACATCAATGAAAATAAATTTTGGGAAGAGAATCTTCGTGTACTCAATCAGGTCAAGTTTTTGTATGGACGGGAGTTTTCCAATGGTATGTCATTACAGGTAGGTCCTACTTTTAATCTCCTGGTATCGCAAGATACCCCGGAAAGCAATGTGCTGGCATCAGAATTACCTCCTTATCATTTTTTTGACAGTACTATTAACGGGATTAACCTCAAGTTATGGGGAGGGCTTCATTTAGGTCTAAGGTTCTAGCCAAATAATGCCCTTTGCTCTATCCTATCAATACAATGAAAGTTGCATAAGTATTATGCACGTCGTGTTTTAGTCAATGGCATTTTTTTTTGAGGTTTACTCTTGGCCACATGTTTTTTAACAAACTTAGCTATGTTATCATAAGCTAAGCCATTTTCAGGTATATCTGGGGCAAATAAGTGCCAACCGTGTGACATATCTTTATACACATCAAACACGATCTCAACTCCTTCATTTTTTGCTTTTTTTGCAAATCGGGCACATTGCGAATATAAGAAATCCTTAGTCCCAATTTGTATTAACATAGGAGGGTAACCTTTCAGATCAGAAAAAATGGGAGAAATCAAGGAGTTTGTCTTACTTTCACCATTACAATATAGATTAGCTAAATCAATTAGAAGGGGAGCACCTTCAGGTGAACTATCTCCTATGCTTTCAAAGGCCTCTCTGCTTGCCTCGTCTCTCACATCAACCCAAGGGTAAATACCCACATAAGACTGTGGCAAGGGCAAGTTTAGTTTGATTAACTTTTCTATTAAAGCTAAAGCCAATCCTCCACCCGACGAATCTCCAACTAACGTTACATGCTTGAACTTTTTCAAAAGGTATTGGTATAGCCTCACACACTCATTTAACCCTTGTGGAAACGGGGCTTCAGGAGCTCGTCCAAATTCAGGTAATAGGGTATTGACCCCTATTCTGCTACTTATTTGACTACTAAATGTAGTATGAGACTTGATTGACCCTTGAAAATACGCACCTCCATGTAAATGAAGAATGATATGCTCAGAAGAAGCATTTGGTACCTTTATCCAGGCACAATTTACACCTTCAATGGTTTCTGCTACTGCCTCAAAGTTATCTGCACCAATATAATTGGCGCCTAACTGATCTAACCTTTCTCTAGACTGGGGGATATACTGCATGACATCTATTTTCTGCATAGTTACGATTTTAAAACCTTACAATATATTTTAATTTTAGAATATAGGGTATTCACTGTTGGTCATGAAAACGAAAGTTTACACTACGAGGTTTGACTTTCTTATTTTTGCAATGTGAGTTGTGGTTCTTATTTGTGTGTCCTTGATCTTCTTTTTATATAATAGCAATGGCTTCGGAAATGCTTATGATCGTTTATGTTTTGACAATCAAAAAGCTCACCTAAACACAATTGTACTAAAACAATTTTTAATTGTATAATAAAATGTTTTGTTCGCATGTAAGCGTAAGCCAAAAGTTTATGCTTCCTTCTTTTTAAAAAAAAGTACATCGAAGATATTGCGGTAAAAAACAAACTATCTACGTTGAAAAGATAGGTCGAATGTGCTTTTGAATAAATGAAGCAATGTTTTTAAATGATTTTTGAGAAGATAAGGTATTGGGATTGTAAAATTGCCAAGTATGTAACTCGCCTTCGTATTTCTCAAGTGTAACATTTACTCCTGATGCCTTGGCCTTATCAACAAAATCTTCACATTGAAACACCAAAGCCTCAGTAGTACTCACCTGTATAAGCATTGGGGGCAAACCAGTCAAGTCTCCATAAAAGGGTGATATAAGAGGGTTGCTTGGTGAATGATGAGTGTAATACAACTTTAAAAGCGAGATTATTTCATCTATATCCGCTATAATAGGATCTTGTCCCTTTATTCTTTCAATATTATCCTTCAACGTACCCGAAGTAATATCTACAGCAGGAGATAACCCAACATAAGCCATAGGTAAAGAAACACGTTCATCTTTTAGCTTTAGCAATAAAGCTAAGCCTTGTTGCCCACCGGCTGAGTCGCCCATTACTATAATGTCTTTGGATGAATACTTGTTTAGTAATTCTTTATACACTTGCAAAATGTCTTGAAAGCCTTTTGGAAAAGGATACTCTGGCGCTAAACTAAACTCTACAAACAACGCTTGGATACCTACTTGGTGAGCTATGCGGGTAACTACGTTCTTGTGACTTTTAATAGAACCCATAACATTTGACCCTCCATGCAAATAAAAAATCACTTGATCAGTGGTCGTTTGTGCTGTTTTTACCCAATAACAAGGTACTTCTCCAAACATTTCTTTCTCAATGGTTACTGGAATATCACAAATATGTTGGCTACATTGTTTAATCAGGTTACTCCTTAAATTACGAATTACTTTTTCAGAAATCATATACTTTTATTTTGCGTATTTTGAACTATAATATTCCAGCTGCCTTATCTTTTATTTTACGTTTTTGCCAAACAGAACGAAGTAATTTATACACCACCACTGTTCTTTCTAATGTATACTGATTTTCGACCTTTACAAAGCCCAGTTTTTGTAAGTTTTTTTCAGATGACACATTATTTAAATGACAATAGACCAAGACCATGTTGTGATCATTTTGTGAAAAAATATAATCGTACATACAAGTTGCGCTTTCAAAACCATAGCCTTGTCTCCAGTAACGAGGCTTAACAGAGCCTGCACTCTCTACATAGTTTTGTCCCCTAAACTGGGTAAGTTTAAAGCCTCTGGTACCAATCAACTCGTTACTTTGTTTATTGATCATTGCCAACTGCCCATATTCATTTTTGTTGTACCGCTCTATTTGAGTTGTTATCCAGGCTTTTGCCATTACTTCGGGGGTACGCTTCAAATTGATACCCAAGTACTTGAGACTGTCATTATTATAATAAAACTCTAGCCAGTCATCTATGTCTGCCAAGGTGAGCTTTCTAAAAATCAACCGTTCAGAAGTAAGGCCTTCATAATAATTCTTTAAGTTCATATACATTACAACAATTAGCTATTTACCAACCTATTTGTGTCGTTCAAATATCCTTGAGCTTCCATCCATTCATCATTTAGTATTTTGCCAATGTACCGACTGGCGTGGTCGTGAAACAACACCACTACTACATCAGAAGATTTCAGTTGCTTTTTTAGCTGAAGCAAACCTGCTACTGCAGCACCAGCCGAATTTCCCACTAAAATGGCTTCCTTTTGAAGAATGGCTCGCGTCATCAATGCAGCATCTTTACAAGACACTTTCTCTATATGATCTATAATCTCAAAATCTACATTGACTGGTACCATATCTTGTCCAATGCCTTCGGTCGCATACTTATGGCTTTGGCTGATATCTACTTTACCAGTTTCATGAACACTCTTCAAAACTGACCCATGAGGTTCTACTCCCCAGATTTTCACTTGTGGATTTTGCTCTTTAAGATACCGACCAACTCCTGAGATGGTACCTCCGGTACCTATTCCTACAATAAAATGGGTAATTTGGCCTTGGGTTTGTTGCCATATTTCGGGTCCAGTGCTTTGGTAATGTGCCAAGACGTTGGAAGGGTTGTCGTATTGATTGCACCAAAAAGAATTGGGCGTTTTATGATACAACTGCTGAGCAACTGAATAATAGGATTCTGGATGATCGGGGTGTACTTCACTTGGGCAAATAATGACTGTGGCTCCCAAAGCCCTTAGTAAATCTATTTTTTCTTTAGACTGCTTACTGGTAGCAGTAAATATGCATCGATAGCCTTTGACTACTGCTGCAATTGCCAGTCCCATACCAGTATTGCCTGAGGTACACTCTATGATTACCCCTCCCGGCTTTAGCTCTCCCCTAGCCTCTGCATCCTCTACCATTTTCAGTGCCATACGATCTTTTACACTATTGCCAGGATTCGTAGTTTCCACCTTTGCCAAAACTGTGGCATCAATGTCCTCTACAACTTGATTTAACTTAATAAGTGGGGTATTGCCAATAGTCTCTAATACATTTTTGTAATAGTGCATGCTATAAAAATAAAAGTTTTTTAATGATACAAATTGCATTGTGTGTGTCATCACTAAAAACCTAAACTGGTCGAATATAAATAAGCTTTATTTGAAAAATAACAGTGTCATAATGAAGCCACCCAAGATATGACAATTCTATTGCTGTAGCAAAAATATTTATTCACTTTCATATTACATTTCATTCAAACTCTTGTCGATATATACTTGCCATTGACAGTAAAAAAAGTGCAATCAATCTAAAAGTCATAACCTGTCTGGGCCAAAAGAGTATATAGTATTGCATAGCTGGTTGAAGGATCTTGGGAGTTAGGAACACTTGTGTTGCTTCTCTCAAGTTTTTTTTTGCTTTTTTTAAAAAAGGTAAAACCGTTTCGAAAATTTTCAAAACGGTTTTTGTGCTAACCAATAAAGATTAGCTGGGCATTATGGTTTATCTGGTTAAAGCAGTTGTATCTCTTTTTCTTATACTATATTCACTATCCTATAAAAATGATAAGCACACTAAAAGTGTACTTATCAATACACTATGCTTTATTTGTACACGACTTTTTTTATGGTTACCTGCCCATTAGAGATATATTTCACCAAATAAATCCCCTTAGGGCGCTTTGTCAGATCAACCGCAATTCTTTCCCCATTTTTCACGGCTTTTCTTAACACCAATGTACCTAACATAGTATACACTTCCAGTGATTGCCGCGCCTTGTCAGTTCTGGTAGTTGTTACCACAGGTACTGCTATAGTAAAACTACCTCCAGTAGGGTTAGGGTACAATGACAACTCTGTGTTATCAATATCAGTAGTTGTGGCTGGCGCAAGTTGCCTTTTTACCAATTTGTTAGTGATAGATGGCGCTATATCATTACTGCAGGGGGCAATCATGAGCGTAGTATTGCTACCAGATTGAGCGAAAAACCCCGGTACAAGCAAAATAGCACTACCTGCCTGGTAATTTGCCACACCTCCATTAAAAATTGTGTTACTTGCAGTAATCGTATTGCCTGCTTCTTGAGTATCGTTTTGCCCATTCAACACATTTTGAGTAATCACCAAGTCAGGCGTACAATCAGTACAAGCATCTACACAAGCTGCATTATTGATCATATTTTGCATCACAGCAGTAGGCTGGACACCAAAGCCCAGATTGAAATTAATGCCCACACTGGTACGATCACAATAACTCATGATAGTACCTCCACCGGGTGGCAACCCTGGTACAGCACAACCTCCTTCGGTAAAACCAGCACAACCGTCAATGGCAGTATTGTTTCCGTTCCATACACAAGCATGGGTATGACGCGACCCCAGGTTATGCCCCATTTCATGGGTGACTACCTTGACCTGGCGTGAAAAAGTAGGCACAGCTACAAATGCAGGAAATAAAGCGGTATGTGAGTGTGGGCTTAAACTGGTATTTCCTGTAACACACAAACCACCAATTCCATTGGCTTTTCCACCAGCATTTAAGGCATTGTTAGGGTCGTTGTTGCCACTTTTAAACGATAACAAGTGGGCTAAATCTCCATTAAATGCAGGACGAGCTGCTACAAAGTTGTTCAAGCCAGTGCTTACACTAGAGCTGTAACTGTCAGCCACATCCCATACAAATATTTCAGAAATCTCTATGTTGATTCCATCATTATCGTACAAAGTAGCCACCTCGTTGAACATTCCAGTAACAAAATTCTCTACATTTGTTACACTGTTGCTTAGGTTTTGGTAAATACCAAAGTCGGTTTCAAAATATACTTTTAAACATTTACCCACAGATTTTACTCTGGCAGAAGCATTTTTGCTCAATCCAGAATAAATCTCATCCAGCATTTCATTTTGCTTATCAGAAACTGTCTCACACCCTAAGTCAGTAGTGTTGGTTTCAAATACATCATCGTGGAACAAAACGTGGTAATCTTGTCCTTTTAACTTACCAATATTAATGGTTTTACTCCCTTCTACTGAAACAAACCCCATTGCTTCTTCCCCAAAAACACTTAGTGCTACCAGGCTTGAACCTTCTTTGCCCTGTACCACACCACGGTAGTGTACTTGCTTGGCACTGGCTCGTTTAGGGTAAGTCTTGCCCGAAGCAGTTGTTACCTTATAGTTCATAAATGTTTCGGGTACTTTTTTAAGTTCGAGGGTCATTGCTGCACTTTGGGCAGATGCGGGAATCTCTAATGCTATATAAGCCGCAGCATTATTGATTACTTGCTCGGAAACACTTTTGTTGAAACCAAAATAGCGGGCATTTTTTAAGGATGTATGCAAATTTTTACCTACGTTATTGGTTGCCGTAAACAAACCTGTAACCTTATCAAAAACTCGATTTTCAGCTTTCGCTTCGGTTATTCTTTGCCCATAGGCGTGAGGGCTCTGGCTGTATGTTGTATGGGCAAAGCCCCACAACATTAGACTTATGCCTATATAAAATAAGACTTTATGCTTCATGATTTTCCATTTTTAAATTGTGTACTATACTATTTCACACCATTACAATGGTCAGAAAAAGACATATAGATCTATTTCTGAATCTTCGCTTTTAAAGCCTTGTTTTCGTTTTTAAGATGCTCTACTTCCTTCTTCATAGAAATCATGTAAAGCGTCAGTTCTTCGATCTTACGCAAAAGAGTTGCGTTCATTTCACCTATAAAAATCCCATTTTTCTCGACCTGCTTGGCAGAAGGAACATCAGGTAAGTGTCCATTTTTCTCAATGTAAGCCTCTACTTCGTTCAAAGGACGCAACTTATACCCTTTTTCAAACACGTAGTCTGCCCATCCTGTGTATACTTTCACTTCGCTGGCGCGTACTCGTCCGTTTACTGAAAGGGTGTAATTGGTAGATCCATCGCTCAACTTATTGGTATTGATACCTACACCATTGGTAGCAAAGTCGCCATAAATCAAAGGAATAGTAGTACTTGAATTGTCTATGTATAGTTTGTTAGATCCTGTTTCGTTGTACCCAGCAAAGTACCCAATAAACACATTGCGAGAACCAGCAGCATTTTTATAACCAGCACGAGCACCTAACAAAGTATTGCCAAACCCAGTAGTATTGGTATAACCTGTAGCCTCACCCAAGTATGCATTGTAGCGTCCCGTAGTGTTTTTGTAGCCACTTTGTTGCCCTACAAAAGCATTGCGGTAACCAGTAGTATTTGAATAAGCCGACTGAAAACCCATTGCCACATTGCTGTAGCCTGTAGTGTTGGTGTAGCCACTCATATAGCCAACCAAAGCATTTGAATGCCCTGTGGTGTTAAAACGTGCAGTACGATAACCCAAAGCAGCATTATTATTTCCCGTAGTATTCCGGTTTCCGCTCCAGTGTCCTATGTAAGTGTTATTGCTTCCTGTAGTATTGATATACCCCGAAGCCTGTCCCATAAAGGTGTTGTAAGCTCCTGTAGTATTGTTATATCCACTAGAAGCTCCCATAAAAGTATTAGAGGCTCCTGTAGATGATGTACCTGTCCTATAGCCAAAATAGCTAGAATTAGACCCTCCTGTACCAGAAGAGTTACCGTAATTAGTAGTGTTTTGTGCCCATGTCAATTGACCAATCAGGCAGAAAACTGCAAGTAAAGTAAATCGTAAATTCTTCATAATAATGTAAGATTGATTATTAGTTATTAATGTGTAATTAGTATGTATTTGATTGTTTGTTGCTAATCAAGTTGCTGTAAAGGCATAGTAGTGCCATAGTTGTGAGTAAACGACTTTTTGAGTCGAGTCAAAACATACGTCTCCCGTGTTTTTGAACAAATGGCTATTTATTCAAAAAATAGGGCTACTTCCAACAAATGTTGTTTATAAGGTTACCTTAGAAATGTTTGTTTGGTAAAAGTAAAATAGGTACAATGGTAGCATAAACCACCAATTAGTATGGGCAGTTTTTGGGCTGCCTGGTGAGAGTATAATGTTTTCATATGTGTAATAAGATGTTAGGTAGTTAGGTTGTTTTCTGATTTTGGGCTTAATTTACGATTTATTGATTAGACCTCCAATAAACCAAAAAGCTTGAGTACTTTTTTTACCCAATATTACTCATTATTACCCATATAAAAGTGAGTATATAAAAAAAACAGCCATTAGGCGCAGTGTTTACCTTGCAAATGGCTGTTTTGGTGTATGTAATAAATCGTTGATATAACGACCTAAATTAAGTTATGCATCGGCGCTTGCTTTGGGAGCACCTGCCATAATTTCTTCATTGGCAAAGTCAGCATACTGGGCAAAGTTTTTAACAAACTCGCTGGCCAAGTGATTTGCTTTGGCATCATACGCTTCTTTGTCTTTCCAGGTGTTACGGGGGCTCAAGACTTCATCTGGTACATTGGGGCAAGTAGTTGGCATGCTTACACCAAAAATATTGTGTTGCACATAGTCTACATTATCCAACTCGCCATTTAAGGCCGCCGTGATCATAGCACGGGTATAAGGCAACTTCATACGAGCACCTACACCAAATGGTCCGCCAGTCCAACCAGTATTAATTAACCATACATTTACATTTTGCTCTTTCATCTTTTTACCCAACATTTCAGCATATTTGGTAGGGTGCAATGGCAAAAATGCAGCTCCAAAACAAGCAGAAAACGAAGGTACAGGGTCTTTGATACCTACCTCAGTACCTGCTACTTTGGCCGTATAGCCAGAGATAAAGTGATACATTGCCTGCCCTGGAGTTAGTTTAGACACAGGAGGCAATACACCAAATGCATCAGCTGTAAGGAAGAAAATGTTTTTTGGAGGTTCAGCAATAGACTGAGGCAAAGCGTTGTCTATATGATGAATGGGGTAAGATGTACGGGTATTTTGTGTAACACTCGCATCTTCATAGTTTACACTGCGAGAACCTTCCTGAAAACGGGTGTTTTCTACAATGGCTCCAAAGCGGATAGCATCATAAATTTGAGGCTCTTTTTCACGGGTAAGGTCAATTACTTTTGCATAACATCCACCTTCAAAGTTAAACACTTTATCGTCAGACCAGCCGTGCTCATCATCACCAATCAAACCACGGTTAGGGTCAGCCGAAAGCGTAGTTTTACCTGTGCCCGAAAGTCCAAAGAATACCGCAGTATCGCCTTTTTCACCTACATTGGCAGAGCAGTGCATAGACAACACTCCTTCTTCGTGTGGTAAGGTATAATTCAAGACAGAGAAAATACCCTTTTTCATTTCACCAGCGTAACCAGTACCACCAATCAATATCATGCGCTTGGTAAAGTTAACAATGGTGAAGTTTTCCTGACGAGTACCATCTTCGGCAGGGTTTGCCTTAAACTCAGGAATGTTGATAATGGTAAAGTTGGGCTGAAAGTTTTTATATTCCTCTTCGGTGGGGCGCAAAAACATATTGTAACAAAACATGTTGTGCCATGCCTGAGTATTTACTACGCGCACATTTAAACGATACTTTGAGTGTGCACCAGCGTGCATATCACGCACATATACCTTTTTGTCTGCTAAAAAAGCCGCCATTTTTTGATGAAGTGCATCAAAGTTTTCGCTTGAAATAGGAAAGTTAATGTCTCCCCACCAAACGGTGTCCTGAGTTTTTTCATCTTTTACAGTAAACTTGTCTTGAGGTGAACGTCCCGTAAATTCGCCAGTATCAGCCATCAAAGCCCCTGTATCGGTAATTGTACCCTCGCCGTTCTTTACAGCTTCTTCTGTCAGCTCTGCGGGAGATAAATTCCAGTGTGCTTCTTTTACCTGTTTTATACCTAAATCCTCGAGTCCACTTTTAGATGATTTCAATCCAAACTCTTGCATTATATTATCAATTTTTTTGAAAACGATGTGAGAAACCGTAAAATTAAGAAATTATTACCATCCCCTAAATTTGTTCGTTCATTTTTTGAGTTTTCCTACCTATTTTAATTCATTGAATAGTACCTAAAATACAAATATTGGGTCTTCAATTTTTGCCTTGGTAAGAGGCGAACATCCACTCAGATAACAGCCCTGGCAAAGTAGTATATATAGCTAAATTATCGCCAAATAACGCTCTAAAAAGGCTTTTTAAGCATTGAAAACACCTCGCTACGACCCACCAGGTATTACCAGCTAAAGCACTGTTTTGACTATTTACAGATTTGCTTTAAATAATGCCAAGCTCATTTATATATTTTCGCAAAATTTTGCCAAGTTCACAATTATTTTAACCTTTCCTGTTTTATTTTTCTATTGGACATTACCAATACTTGCTGTATGCCTATTTCTACAGTGGCATTTCCAATTACAGCTTCTGAGATACTCAAACTATCATTCTGTATGCTTTTTAGGTCTATTGCTTACTTGTCTCTATTGTTGTATTTTACATATTTTCTGATGTTACCAAAAGTTAAAGCCTATCAGTAGCCTTTATTTTTTATAAACTTTCCAATATATTTGTGGGATTTTCAAATTTCGGATCAATACAACAGTTTTGGCATGCTATAGTTATGCCATCAAAAATATACAGATTAAGTAAAAAATCATGAGTAAATCTGCAGATAAAGCGTTTTTGGGACATCCGGTAGGGTTAGCTGTACTCTTCTTTACAGAGATGTGGGAGCGGTTCAGTTATTATGGAATGCGCGCCATTTTAGTACTTTTTATTATTGCACCAGTAGAAAAGGGCGGCTTGGGTTGGTCTAATGTTGATGCACTTGCCCTATACGGCTGGTATACTATGATGGTGTACGTAATGGGGATTCCTGGGGGTATTATTGCCGACCGATGGCTGGGGCAAAAGAAAACGGTGCTCATTGGGGGGCTGATTCTTTGTGCTGGACACGGAGTACTTGCGATCCAAAATATTACCGCTTTTTATGCAGGTTTAGTACTGATAGTCATAGGTGTTGGTGGTCTAAAGCCTAATATTTCTACCATTGTGGGTGGGCTATACAAAGCTGGTGACCCACGTCGTGACCGAGGATTTACATTATTTTATATAGGCATCAACCTGGGAGCATTCCTTTCTTCGCTGATTGTACCTTTGGTAGCCAGTGAATATGGTTGGCATTATGGTTTTGGTTTGGCTGGTATAGGCATGTTATTTGGTCAAATATTGTTTGTTTGGGGGCAAAAATACCTGAGGGGTATTGGAGACTACAAACCACCTGTAAAAATAGAAGGCTCTAATCGTAACCAGCCACTGACTAAAGTAGAGAAAGACCGTTTAGTAGTATTATTCCTGTCATTCATTATTATTATAGTATTCTGGGGTGCTTTTGAGCAAGCAGGTGGCTTAATGAATATTTACGCTCAAAACAAAATTGACCGGATATTCTTTGGCTGGGAAATACCTGCTGGTGTATTTCAAGCTGCCAACTCATTCTTTATCATTACATTAGGAGTAGCAGTTGCCAGCTTTTGGGCAACTCGCCAACGCAAAGGCAAAGAGTCGTCTTCCTTATTTAAAATGGCCATAGGAACCATTATCATGGGATTTGGTTTTTTTGCAATGGCGGCCGCTTCAGTACAAGCTGGCCAGGAACCATTTGGTAAAGGCGCCATGATTTGGTTAATTCTGGCATATTTACTCCATACTGTTGGTGAGCTGTCTTCTTCTCCTGTATCTCTGTCGTTTATTACCAAACTTGCCCCAGCACGCTACGCTTCTATTATGATGGGGGTTTACTTTGCTTCTACCGGCTTTGGTAATAAGCTGGCCGGATTGGTAGGTGAAGCGTCACAGGTAAAGCCTATCAACATCGAATTAAAGGCCTCACCCAGTGAGCTAAAGCCTTACGCCCGCATTACTACATCGCTTGCGAAGGACAAAAACATCAACTTTAAGGGGCAAGTATACATGGAAAACAACCAAGTGGTAATGAAAAACCTTGAAGACAACAAAAAAGAAATTACTCCTCTCTTTGAGTTAGATAAAGAAAGTTCAAATCGCCTGCGTGAAACCCTGAAAGAAGAAGAGGTAACCGCTAAAGAACCCATGCACTTTAAAGTTAGTTTGTCGAAAAAAGACAAAGTAAAAGAGGGTGAATCACCTAAAGGCGATGGAAAAAATTATAAAGGTACTGTGGTAATAGATGAGGTGCAAAATGCGCTGGAACTAAAAACCTTCTTATACATCACTATATTTACTACCGTATTTGGCTTACTGCTGATTATCTTCCTGAAAAAACTGAAGGCACTGACCCACGGTGTAGAAGAAGCAGAAGCAAGTCAAGCAAGAAAGAACGCTGATGAAAAAGAAATGTAACTTAGAAAATATAGATTTACTAATATAAAAAAAGAGGTCAGTTGCTGGCCTCTTTTTTTATTAGGTACTTTTTTGAGAAAAGCATAAAAAAACAGAGAGCTAATACTAACTCTCTGATAAACAAGCTATCAATAATAAATATCCTCTAGTATGTTTTGTGCCCCTCAAACAAAACTAATCACATCTATGATACCTCTGTTTTTGACTTAAGCAGTTTTATTTGCTCTATCAAGGTATTGTTTTCGTTTTTCTGAGCAGAAATTGTTTCATCTTTAGCTGTAATCACAATTTCTTTGTTGCTGATATCTTTTTCCAGCATTCTAACCATCTCTTCCAGCCTTTTTACTTCTTTTTCGTTGTCATCAGTAAATTCATCACTTTCGGGTAAAAGCATATTACCTTTACCAAAAAAAATATACAGAGGATTTACTTTAAAAGTGTGAAACAACTTATTAAGAAAGGTGATAGAGGTTTCTCTACGTCCGTTGAGTACTGCATTGAGTGTTTGTACGTGTTCGTTCATCTGACGGGCAAACTCGCTCTTGTTTCTGTAGACCGGATTGATTTCCGCCAAATGATTATATACTTCAATAAACCGCAGCGTGATGTCTTTTTGACCAGAATCTTTCCCCATAGTTAAGCATTTCGTTTTTAAAAACTTTGATTATTATAAACATTTAGTTTAGATTTGTAATCATAACAATATACCTCCAGGTAAAAACACAAAGTACATCTGTAAAAGATTACAATGCATAGAGACTGCGTATCATAATGATAATATCTAAAGCAAAAGGTTTATATACTTACACAGAACCTCGAAGGATTAGGATAATGAAGAGTAAACACCATTTACCTATACTAAAGAGGTTGATTTGGGATTGGGCTGTTAAAGTGAAGGACAACAAAACCACCGGAAGTTTTAAAAAAAAGGTAAAGCTTAATTCATTTCATGAACCTTTCTATAAGCCTTACCCGAGAGCTTCGAGGCCTTTTACTATCTTGCAAATAGTAAAGGGCTGGTGGTATTTTTTGAGTCAAAAACTCTAAAAACCTAATCAATTTCTAAATTAGGTAATTGTACTGAGTTTGCAAAAAAAGCTCTCACAATTTGCTTATAAGAGAAGCCCTTACTCAAGGTGAATAGTTAATTTTATAAACAAACCCTGACAGGGTATAAAAATACCCCACAAAATGCTTTGTGGGGTAGCAAAAAATCATCTTTGATGATTCCTTTTAGTTATAAAAAAATATCGCTGACAGATTGAAGAGTGTGAGTGGTTAATTATATGACAAGCAATGATTTAACTCGGTTCATTTTTCTCTTCTTTCTGTTTTTTTTCTTGTTCAGCTTTCTCTTTTTTACGTTGTATTTGCTCTTCTTCAACTTTGTCGTACGCCTTGATAATATTCCTTACCAATTTGTGACGCACCACATCCGAAGCGTCTAATTTTACAAACCCTATTCCCTTTACATCTCGCAAAATACTGATGGCCTCTATCAGCCCTGACTTTTGCTTTTTAGGCAAGTCAACCTGCGAACGATCTCCGGTGATAATCACCTTGGAGTGAGGGCCCATACGAGTCAAAAACATTTTGATTTGCATGGGGGTAGTATTTTGGGCTTCATCTAACAAGATAAAAGCATTGTTAAGGGTACGCCCTCGCATATAAGCTAAAGGAGCAATCTCAACAATTCTATTTTCCTGGTAATACTTCAGTTTTTCTGACGGAATCATGTCATCCAAAGCATCATAAATGGGGCGTAAATAAGGGTCTACCTTGTCTTTGAGGTCACCCGGTAGAAAACCCAGATTTTCGCCTGCCTCTACCGCAGGGCGGGTAATAATAATTTTTTTTACGTCCTTATTTTTCAGCGCTTTTACTGCCAAGGCCACCGAAATATATGTTTTTCCGGTTCCGGCAGGACCAATGGCAAATACCAGGTCGTTGTCTTCGGCACTTTTCACCAATTCACTTTGATGGGCAGTTTTTGGCTTAATGGCCACCCCTTTAGTGCCATAGATCAATACTGGCTGGCCTGTATCGTCTTGTTTAGGTGCTTGGGTGTCTTCTCGCTGAAGATAAGTAGTAACATTGTCGGTAGTTACTTTACCGTATTTGTGATAGTGTGCAAGCAGAGAGTTAATTATTTCATTGATTTTGATAATTTCAGGGGTGGTACCCTGAATACGAAGTTCGCTGCCTCTCGAAACGATTTTGCTTTTGGGAAAAGCAGCAGCCACTTCTTTGATGTTGTTGTTTTCTATGCCTAGAAAATCAACTAAAGATACATCTTCTAATTGGATTACTTTTTCTACCAAATGAATAAATTTAAGTGAGACATGTTGATGTTTGGTTAAGTAAGTAATCATACCAAAATAGTTTACTCCATTGAACTACATGTCTTGTTGGCAGATTTTAAAATCACCCTTCAACAAGATTTTTGTTAAAATTGGTATACCTTATTTTTTAATAATTACTAATTGCCCAAAATCTAGCAAAGTTTAAGCGAAAAACAAAAGGTTTCCCTAAACTCTATCTTATAAGACTCCCTACTACAAGGTTTTGTTGCTGTTGCTACCAAGTTATTCAAACGGAGAGAATCCTTTTGTGAGTTTTTACTCAAAACCTGCCCTTTAAAAACAATTAACATTTCATTATCAAAAATTTAGTCCAAAAATTCCTAATTTATCATCTCAGGCAAATAAGTAAGGCGTATACATTGATAAACTATTTCCTTCATGAACAAAAACTTTTACTATTACAGTTGGTGGCTGTTATTGTTACCTATGTTGGTACAAGCCCAGGCTCCCCAAAAAGACAGCTACCAGTTACTGGCACGCAAAACCAGTAAAAAAATAACCCCCGATGGGAAACTTAATGAAGCAATATGGCAAACCGCACAAAAAGCACGTGATTTTTACCAAAAATTCCCTTTTGACACCTCTTATGCCAAGGCAAAAACCGAGGTAATGGTGGCTTATGATGATCAGTTTTTTTATGTAGCTTTTATCTGTGAAAACAAACAGTCAGGCGACTTTGTGGTAGAGTCGCTCAGGCGTGACTTCAATGGCGGACGAAACGATTTTGTTACTTTTTATTTAGACCCTTTCGGAGATGGTACCAATGGGTTTACTTTTGGTATCACTCCACTAGGGGTAAAACGTGAAGCATTGATTACCAATGGAGAGAATTTAGACTCGTCATGGGACAACAAGTGGTATTCAGGGGTAAAGCGCTACCCAGATAAATGGATAGCAGAAATGGCGATTCCTTTCAAAACTTTGCGCTATAAAAGTGGAACAAGCCCCTGGAAAATAAACTTTGCCCGCCTAGACTATAAAACCAATGAGCAATCGTCGTGGGTGCCCGTACCTCGTAACTATAGCTTAACCTCGCTGGCGTTTACGGGCACCATCAACTGGGAGAGTCCCTTGCCCAAATCGGGCGCTAACGTAGTATTAATTCCTTACATAACGGGTGGTTTTGTCAAAGAGTTTGAACCTGATAATACACCAGTGGCTTATACCCGTAATGCTGGTATGGACGCTAAGGTAGCCATTACTTCATCACTGAACCTTGACTTGACATTTAACCCTGATTTTTCGCAAGTAGAAGTAGACCAACAAGTGACCAACTTGAGCAGGTTTGAGCTGTTTTTTCCCGAAAGGAGGCAATTTTTTATAGAGAATAGTGATTTATTTTCCCGGTTTGGTTTTGGGCGGATGCGTCCGTTTTTTTCCAGAAGGATTGGCATTCAGACTGATACAGCGACTGGCGAAACGGTACAAGTGCCCATTTTGTATGGAGCAAGGCTCAGTGGCAAGCTTAACCGCAACTGGCGGGTAGGTTTACTCAATATGCAAACCGACCGTGATAGGGCGCGTAACTTACCCTCTAGTAACTATACAGTGGCAGTACTACAACGCAAGGTGTTTGCCCGCTCAAATGTAGGGTTAATATTTGTAAACCAACAAACTACCTCCGACTCAACCAATGATTATAGTTGGGGCATTAACGACTACGACCGGGTAATGGGTTTTGATTATAATATGGCGTCAAAGGATAATAAATGGAATGGAAAGGTTTTGTACCAACACCAGTTTACCCCTGAGCAAAAAGCAGAACCCTTTGCCCATGGCTCTGAGATTGGTTATAACACGCCTGAATGGAGGTTTTACTTCAGCCACGAAAGTGTAGGACGAGACTATGCGCCCAGGGTAGGTTTTGCTCCTCGTCCGGGGTATTTTATGGTAGAAGGAAGTCTTAACCGGAGGTTTTACCCTACTATGAAAAAGCCCTTGGTAAACAACCACGGACCAGGAGTGTATGGCAATGTATTTTGGGATATGGACTTTAATGTAACGGACAGGTTTGTAGAACTTCAATACATTATTAACTTTCAGGACAGGAGTAGCCTGGAGTTTTACCAAGGGAATTGGTATACCCGCCTCTTCGATGACTTTGACCCAACCAATACTGACGGCATCCCTTTGTTAGCTGGTACCGAGTATTTTTACTCAAATGTATTTGCCTTTTATAACTCCAACCCTGTCAAGCTTTTCAATATAAACGTAGGTGCCGGGTATTTTTTTAGGTATTTTAATGGCAAACGCACCCGACTCACTGGTGAGGTAAGTTATCGGTTTCAGCCTTATGGGCGCATTGTCATAAGGGCTGACTATAACCAAATTACCCTACCTGCCCCTTACAATAGTGTCGATTTGCTGCTGTTGGCTCCCCGTTTCGAGTTTTCGTTTACCCGAAAGTTGTTCTTTACAGTATTTACCCAATACAATACGCAAGCAAATCTGGTAAATATAAACGCCCGCTTTCAATGGAGGTTTAAGCCAGTGTCTGACTTATTTATTGTGTATACTGACAATTATTTTTCGGATAATTTGCAGCCTATAGGGCGCTCTTTGGTGGTAAAACTTACTTATTGGTTGAACCTATAACACAATATCAAAGAATGTAGAATCCTTGAATCACTATGCAAATACACTAAAACTCTGTTGTCTACACATTGTCTACGCCTCAAATTTTTATGTTGTTTGAACTTTCTATAAATTGATTAGCTAAATCAATTCTAGCTCACAATGCAAAGTAAAATATCCAATCAAACAGAAGATAGTCAAAAAATTGAGCAAACAAATGCAAAGCAACCCCAAGCATTTATTCAAAGCAAACAAGGGCAACAGCCTGCAATACAGGCTAAGCAACAACTTGTGACTACAACAAAACCACCTATAATACAAGCCAAACAACGTACAGTATCTACAAAACAACAAAATATTCAGAGAAAAAGTACTTCAAAACCAGAATCTATTGCTCAGACAATGGGCAACCAATATGGAGTAGATACCTCCGACTTGAAAATTAAACAAAACTCACCTTTTCCGAATACTGTGGGGGCTGATGCAACCATTCAAGGTAAAAATATAGATTTTGCTCCTGGTAAAGATACCGAACAAAATATTAAGCACGAAGTTGGACACTATATTGTTAACACTCAACGTGGCACCCCTCCAAAAGCAAATAAAACAGTAAACGGACAACCTGTGAATACTACAGATGAAAAAGCAGCTGACCAAATTGCTGATACGCCGTTGCAAATGAAAACAGAAGGGGGGAATATAAGCTCAGAGATTTCGTTGTCTGCTCCTATGCAGTTAAAACAAGGAGGGGAAAATGAGGTAATTCAAAGGGTAATGTCACGAGGAAGTGGTTGGGGTGTATTTGGTTGGACTGGCGGGGAGGTTGGCAAGCAAAAATGGGATGACATAGTAGCACTCAATCAAGAGATTAATAACGTTGCCATGCAACCTAGAGATCGTCGAACATTGAACAACATTGAAGCTAAAGTAGTAAATTATGCCAATGCAGACACAGTTATTCAAAATTTGAGAATACTCAAGGATACTATCACCAAACGATCACTATCTAATAACCTTGGACAACTAGTTACTAGTTTGACTTCACATAACTATTACATGTTTCTGTCATCTTTTACCAGCGAGAGTAAAGAAAAGTCATTTAATTCAGTAAAGGATGAGGTAAGAGAACTCAGCCAGTGGTTGGATGGACTGGACAGTGATCTAACCAATACTACTCAAATCAAGTTAAACCAGGCAATAGGTGAAGCAAACAGTTTGCTTGATGTATTCCAGTTTTTCAAGGATGATGCAATGGCACAAGCTAATCAAGAAAACTTTCAGATAGATGGTATGAAAATGACCCTGGATGATTATGTAACTGATACCAAAAGGCTAAGAATAGACAAAAGAGTCACTGAACAAAGAAAAGTCTTCAGTTCAACCCTCAATGAGACAACTTCTTCGCACAATGATTTGTTAGGCTCTGACAAAATGCAGCAATTAGAAAAACAATCAAATGATATCGGACAACATTATGACACTGCGCTCGAGAAACATAGAGAAGAAGAAAGAATTAAAGAAGAAAAAAAGAGGAAGCAGCAGGAAAAAGATGAACTTTGGAGGAAATGGCAAAAGGCAGATAAAGCCAATAAAACCCGTATTAGCAACCCACCTCTATACATACAATTGAAAAAACTCACAGGTGAAGATCCTTTTGTATTGGCAGAAATTTTGGCAAAAGTCACTATAGGGGCTGAAGGTAGACTCACCCAATGCCTTAGTCGTGTCAATGTTACTAACTCAACAGAAAAGGCTGATTTTTTAGCATTGCTTGACCGAGACGCTAACATATCTTACTTACACAATTTGCTGGCTGCCATTGGTAAAAACCAAGGGGGGAATTTATTAAAACTACTAAATGCAACCAAAAGTGGACATGAAGATCAACTACTCCAATTACTTGAATTAAACCAAGATGATAGCATCGATCCACTGGTTACACTACTACAACGCCAAAATAAAAGTGCCAAAAAGGTGTTGAAATTGCTAAATAAGGAAGGAAAAGCCAGTGATGTAATCAATGTATTGGGGCATAACCATGTAAAAACAATGAAAGTAGCCCCTAACACTGAGGTAGATGAAGGAGCTACATTTACCAAAGCAGAGGGGTTGCTCAAACATAAAGGGTCAGCGAAAGATACTCATGATATATTGAGTGGAGGGGTAAGTTATGCAGATACTGAGGAGCTACTGAAACTTAACAAAATACTTGATCAAGGAGCTGAGGCTGCTTATGTATACAACCATGGGGGAGTCAGGCCTAGTAAAACTAGAATTGAGGCTGTGGTATATGTTTTAGGGCTGAGGAGACCCAAAGATGTAAAAGCATACTTACGGGCAGGGCACTCTTTTAATCAAATACATGATAAATTGGAAACCAACAATAATCAAACATTTTGGACAGCAAATAAAACTTGCCTGGCAAACCAGGTAGCTACTGAACCTTCAGGTACGTCACTGGCTTCTATCAAAACCAACAGTATAAGAAGGAAAGTGTATGCACATGGAGGTATTAACTCAAATACCAATACTGGACAACGATTTGGTAATCATGGAGGAACTGATAATAAAGGTAGTATTGTGATGCTTTTGCCCGATGGGGTAAATTATACAGAGTACGATATTGTACCTTATACTGGACCTGATAGGGGGACTAAACGTGTAGTATCAGGGGGAGGAAACAATTATTACACTACCGATCACTATGGTACATTTAGAAAATTTTAACCACACTTTATGACTCAACAACCTTATCATTCATACTTGTGGGCAGTAAATACTCAAGAAGCGCTCACACAACAAAAAATACTGAGCCAACACAATGCTTGTTATTTATTGTTAGATGGTTCACAGGCTACTACAGTAACCGCATTTTTGAATCAAGCAAAAGAGGTTTTTCAAATTCCCGACCCTATTGTTAACTGGCATATTGTAGAGCGTTCTATTGCCCAACTAAAGCATACAGGTGTTAACGATTATTTTATAATTATTAATCAAGCAAACTATTTCCTCAAAGACGTTCCGGCAGGAAACATGGTGACCTTTAGCAATGTATTGAAGCAAGGCAATCTACAACGGCAACAACTTCCTCCTGTTCACATTATTTGGCAGGTTTTACCTTCAGAGGCGATGGCTCTTCAGGAGTATTTAACCCAATGTGGCTTTGTGCTAAACAAGTGGGAGAAACGCTAAAGCTCTTTGTATCTAAACCACTTTATTTCTCAGCTAATCAAAATAATGCTTAGTTTTGTCAAAACCTGGGGAATTAGTTAACCCTGGGGCAGGTTTGGTAGTTGTATAGCAGCAACAACCAAAGAATAGTCAACAAGAGAAAAGAGTTGAATTATGAGTTCAAATAACTATCAATTAAAGGTAAAAGAAGTAGTCAACGAAACCAAAGATGCAGTCACTGTGGTATTTGAAAACCCAGCGGAGGGAGCTTTGACTTATAAACCAGGGCAGTTTTTGACCTTGATTTTTTCGCTGGAGGGCGAGTCGGTTCGTCGTGCTTATTCGTTGTGCAGTGCACCTAGCATAGATGCTCAACCTGCTGTAACGGTAAAACGAGTGGAGGGTGGAAAGGTTTCTAATCATATAAACGACCACGTAAAAGCAGGTGATACTATAGAGGTAATGGCACCTGCTGGAGTATTTACTGCTGATGTTAATAAAAAAAACAAACGTCATGTAGTATTATTTGCCGGAGGTAGTGGCATTACTCCTATGATGTCAATCATGCAAACAGTACTCAATACCGAATCAAGCGCGGTAGTATCTTTGGTATATGCCAATCGCGATGAAGAGTCTATTATTTTTAAAGACAAAATTGATGGGCTAAAAGCCAAGTATGGCAAGCAGTTGAACATAGTACACGTACTCGAAAACCCTCCTGCCGGATGGAGCGGGTACTCAGGCAGGCTTACCCCTGATTTGGTGCAAGCTATTTTGAAAAGTCTACCAAAGAAGTTGTTCAAACCTCGTGAGTATTTTATGTGTGGTCCTGCTGGAATGATGGAACAAATAGAGGTAACTTTCCAAAAATATAAATTACCTAAAGACAAACTACGCAAAGAGAGCTTTACGGCAAGCCTGGACGATGCCAAAAAAGGAGCAGCCAACGATGTAGAGGGTATTGTAGAACGTGAGGTTACCATTATTTATAGTGGCGATGAACACAAAATTACGGTCAAGCCCAGCGAATCTATTCTGGATGCAGCTTTGGATGCCAACATAGATTTACCCTTTTCTTGTCAAAGTGGTATTTGTACCTCTTGTATGGGGCGTTGTACTTCAGGCAAAGTATACATGGACGAAGAGGACTCTCTATCGCCTAAAGAAATTGAACAAGGGCACGTACTTACTTGTGTAGGGCACCCGCTTACCGCCGATGTGGTGATTGAGGTTGATTAAGTGTTGTATTGTTGCTGCTCTAAATGTTTAGCAAAGCATTACTTATTCTATATTTTTATCAAAAGCCTGATTCGTTGATTTGAATCAGGCTTTTGGTGTTATTGGGTTTGTGATGGAGTTTGCAATGTATCGTACATCTCAAACTCGTTGAGCAAACACTCTAACTCAAAAATGGTGGTTTGCAAATAGTTTTTGAGTTGTTCATTTTTTTGCTTCCGCAAATAGTCTAACGAAGCATCAGCGTTAAACACAAATGCCTCAAGCCGGGCACGTAAACTTAAAGCAAACAAGTCGAGTTGTTGGGTGGCAATAGTGACACCTTGTGCCTCTGCGTTTAATTCAGTAAATTGCATATTGTAAATATTAATTTGTTTGCAAAAAGCCCTTGAGGGAAAGGTCTCAAACTTATAACCTCTTGGGCTATACTTTCACCCTGAAAGTATGAATAAAGATAGTGAAAACGCCCACCTTTTGCAAGAAAACTTATTACTAAAATACTGTAAATCAACATATTAACAACGAGTTTTCAAAGCGTGGAAATGTTTTTTTAGGGTTGAATTGGCTTGGCTTGCCCCTCCCGATAAACGACTTCCTGTGAAGGTGAGTTCCCTCATTCGTAATTGATCCATTCGTAATTCGTAATTGAAAAACTCGTAATTCGTAATTAAAAAGCTTCGCTTCGCTCCCATCCACTTTACATTATTTAAGTTCGAAGCGTAAAAACTTAAGTCAGTAATGTTATATTGGAGATAAATTACCTCATTAAAAACTTAGATAATATATAACAATGAACAAAACCTTGCAATTTGAAGCACACCTTGAAAACAAGTATTGGCTCACCAGCCACATCAAACAAGAACTATTTGTATACTTAAGCCTGAAGGGTGGCAAAGCTCCCGAAAAACAAGAGCGTATTCCTTTGAACATATCGCTGGTAGTAGACCGTAGTGGCTCTATGTCGGGTGACAAGCTCAACTATGTAAAAAAAGCAGTTGACTTTGTCATAGACAATCTCAAAAGCGACGACGTGCTGTCGATAGTACAATACGACGATGAAATAGATGTGGTGGCAAGCTCGGCAAAGGTCACCAACAAAAAGGCTTTGCACGAAAAAGTAAAGGGCATTCAGGCACGCAACATGACCAACCTAAGCGGTGGAATGATGGAAGGCTACGCTCAAGTAAAATCTACCCAATCGAACGGTTATGTAAACCGGGTTTTACTATTGTCAGATGGTTTGGCAAATGCTGGAATTACTGCCCCAGAGCAACTACAGCAAATTGCCCAGAAGAAGTTTCGCGAAGCTGGCATCGCCTTGTCTACATTTGGAGTGGGTTCCGATTTTAACGAGGTACTGATGACCAACTTGTCGGAGTATGGAGGCGCTAATTATTATTTTATTGATATGCCTGACAAAATTCCTCAAATATTTGCCCAAGAGCTAGAGGGTTTACTCTCTGTAGTTGCCCAAAATACTACACTAGAGGTGGTTTTTCCTCAGAGTTACCTCAAATGCACTCAAGTATATGGCTTTCCCGCAAATATAAGCCCCGATAAAGTGAGTGTGAACTTTAATGATGTAGTAGCAGAAGAAGAAAAAGCAGTATTGATTAAGTTTGAGGTAATTCGCACTCCTGACGAACCTTTTGTTCTGAAGACACGCCTGCAATACGACGATGTGATAGACAAAATGGAGCGCATTACTGATGAGCTAGACTTGCGTATGGAACTCACTACCGACGAGCATGCGTATCGTGCAGGCATAAATGCCAAAGTACATGAGCAAACAGCTTTGTTTACTGCAAACGACTTATTTGAACAAGCAATAAAGGTGGCTGATGGGCGTGATTTTGAAAAAGCCAAACAAATCATTGCTCAAGCAAAGGCTTCATTAGACGCTTATTTTAAACTAATGCCCCCCAGCGAAGAGTTGAAAAAACAGTATGACAGTATTGTAGCCTACGGCGAGAAACTCGACCAGATGAAGAACATGTCTCAAATGGATTATATGATGTCGCAAAAAATGAGTAGAAGTGCCAACTACATGGCACGTAAGAAGAAGTAAATAGGCAAGTACAAGATAAAACAGGGGTATACCATACAGGTGGCTCCTGTTTTTTTATGGTGTAATACCAAGTCTGATTGAAAATCCATACCAACTCACTTGTAGTGGTCTTTTTTGGCAAGACCAAGTTCTTCGCTATCGTTACCCGCTCTCTTGGTCAGCTGCGCTTAAGACCAAGAGGAGGGGACAAGTTTGGTGATGGCTTTTAGATGTAGATATACAATAGCGTAAGGGTAATGGCAACGATTTGGTATAATTGATTTAAAAAAGGGCAAAAAAAAACTTGAGAGAAGAAACACAAATGTTCCTAACTCCCAAGATCCTTCAACCAGCTATGCAATACTATATACTCATTTTGCCCAGGCAGGTTATGACTTTTAGGCTAACTACCCATTTGAAGGTCCGAAGTGTCTGATTTGATCGGTAAAGAAAAAAAGCAATGAAAAATCATCTCAGTGGAGGTTTTTAGAGGGGGCTAGAAGTGCCAACTACATAGCACGTAAGAAGAAGTAAACAGGCAAGTACAAGATAAAACAGGGGTATACCATACAGGTGGCTCCTGTTTTTTTATGGTGTACCAAGTCTGATTGAAAATCCATACCAACTCACTTGTAGTGGTCTTTTTTGGCAAGACCAAGTTCTTCGCTATCGTTACCCGCTCTCTTGGTCAGCTGCGCTTAAGACCAAGAGGAGGGGACAAGTTTGGTGATGGCTTTTAGATGTAGATATACAATAGCGTAAGGGTAATGGCAACGATTTGGTATAATTGATTTAAAAAAGGGCAAAAAAAAACTTGAGAGAAGAAACACAAGTGTTCCTAACTCCCAAGATCCTTCAACCAGCTATGCAATACTATATACTCATTTTGCCCAGACAGGTTATGACTTTTAGGCTAACTACCCATTTGAAGGTCCGAAGTGTCTGATTTGATCGGTAAAGAAAAAAAGCAATGAAAAATCATCTCAGTGGAGGTTTTTAGAGGGGGCTATAGCAACAATATGCCAACTAAAGGGCAAAAAAAAACTTGAGAGAAGAAACACAAGTGTTCCTAACTCCCAAGATCCTTCAACCAGCTATGCAATACTATATACTCATTTTGCCCAGGCAGGTTATGACTTTTAGGCTAACTACCCCATTTGAAGACCCGAAGTGCCTGATTTGATCGGTAAAGAAAATAAGGTCTATAAAGTAATACCAAGCATTCGTAGGCATAATGGCACCATTGGTGAATTATGGCTTCATAAAACAAAAAATGTAACGTATTTTTGGATATTAGTTAACTCAAAAAATCTAACAACAATGAAAACTAAAAGCATAGATCGCTTCACTAATGTAATCTTGAATCGCACCCAACAAAGCAAATGTATGGGAGGGCAAACCTCGAAGCAAACTACCACTCCTATTACTGTAGGAAAAATCACTACCAATGCTACGGCTACAGAGTATATCATTCTATAGAGTGCATTTTTAACCAATTAACCTTTCAACATAATGAAAACTAAAAATATAGATCGTTTTACAAAACTTGCCCTCAGTCCACAACAACAAAGTAAATGTGTAGGAGGCAACGCTAAAGCTTCTCCAGCCAATAACAAGGCAATGAAGCCAGCCAGTAACAATGCTACCTCTACTGAGTATATTATTTTGTTGGTAGTAATTGCATAGTATTGTCTATTTCAAGGCATACATCAAAGTTTAAAAACATCGGTGAAGACTGGTGTTTTTTTTGTTTTCAGATAATGCCTCTGATTATCTTTTATTTGAAGGTCATCCTACCCCCTATTAGCTTTGACTAAATTTGCCACGCTTGCCCTCTCTACTCATTTTTACTACCCAACTACCATATCCTCACAAATCATTACTAACTTTACCCCCAATCACTCATACACCTATGAACCCGCAAGACTATCTAAAAAATGACCAGAACGCAGTCACACAAATCAAGCAATTGATAGAAAGCGGACAAAAAGAAAATGTAGAGCTTGCCTTGAGCCTGATTAAAGGAGGTGGAATGGTGCCTGCACTAGTGACTCACCTTTGCGCTGTTTTGTTGATTTACCACGATGATGCTACCATCAAAGATGCCACCACTGCACTGCATAAACTACCATTGGCTTTTAGGTATTATGGAGGGTTGGTATATAATGATGATACTATAAACCGAATACTTGCCATTGCTGAAGACCATCCAGACATTGATGCTCCACTACTGGTAACATTGATGTTTGAACAAACTGGTAAACTGGCGGCTTATTGTCTGGAAAACAAACTACTGCCCGCCCAACAGGTACTGTCTCAGCGGATGAAGGGGGGTGGTTTCTTAGACTTGTACCACATGAACCTTTCAGCTTTACCCCCTGAGATAGGTTTGTTTCCTGAAATACAACACTTAAATATTGAAGGGAATAGATTTAGTCAACTTCCCGACGAACTACAAAACCTTACCCAATTGAAAAACATTTACTTTGAGGATACTCCCTTGGGCAAAGAAGCCATCAAACAATTAGAGGCGTTTTTTCCTCAAGTAATGGCAGAACATTATTGTCAGAAGGGCTCTAAGGTAATCTATACAAGCAATCACTTATGGAACGACTACGAAGAGGCTTTGCAATACATTACTAAAGCTACTATACTGGTGCCTCACAACGCTTATTATCTCACCCAAAAAGCTGGAGTGCTTAGAAAAATGAAGCAGTATCAAACATCTATAGAGATACTTGAACAAGCACTTGCCTTGTATGAAGTAGAGTCGTTGTCAGGCAAATATAAAAAAGAGGTCATATATAACGACTTGGGCATTGCTTATATAAGATTGGGCAAGTATGCCAAGGCGCACCAAGCATACAATCAAGCGTTGCAAATAGCCCCCAACTATGACAGTGCTTGGTATAATAGGGCGTGTGTTTATGCACTGGAACAACACAAAACTAACATGTTGTCGTGCCTCACCAAGGCGATTTGCTTAAGGAGTACTTTTAAAATAGAGGCTCGCCAGGACTTTGATTTTTCTAACTTTCGCCAAGACCCTGATTTTAAGAAATTAGTAGGGGAATAAAAAAATAGCGGGTTTGAACGTATACATAATAATAAATGATTGTTAATTTTAAATCGACACACTTTTACAGATAACAATGTCTGCATAAAATCATCAGAATATACCCTCATGACCCATCAGAACTACCTTGAAAAAAATCAGGAAGCCATTGAACAAATAAAAAAGCTGCTCGAAAGTGGCGAAAAACATAATATTGAGTTGGCTTTTCAGCTAATAAAAGGAGGAGGAATGGTCACAGAATTAGTCACCCACCTTTATGCCTTATCTATTTTTTATACCGACGATGACGCCCTCAAACGTCGAGCTAAACTATACTATAAAAATATGGCTTCGGCTGATTTGTACGAATTTACTAAGTACAAATGGAATGTATACGGAGAGTATTACAATGAGAACAAGATGACGGAGTTTTTGACCAAATTGGGTGCACACCCTGAGTTTGACCACAAAATATTGGCAAATATGGCTTTGCTATATGCTCATAAAGGTGCCAAATATTGCCTCGAAAATAAAACCGCGTCTCCTCAAAAAATCATTGCTCAACTGATAGATCAAGACATGCTTGACCTGGATTACCTAAACCTCGATACGTTGCCCAAAGAAATAGGGCTTTTTAAGCAAATAAAGTTTCTATATCTTGAGGGAAACAATTTCACTGACATTCCCGACGAACTAGCCCAACTCACCCAACTACAATCACTGAGTTATAAAAATACCCCACTCACTGATAAAGCACTTCAGAAACTGGAAACTTTTTTTCCTAAAATATTTGCGACTCAATATTATATGGAGGTAATAGACGACATCAATCAGGGCATTAATTATGAAAACTCACTACAGGTACTTGACAAAGTGCTACAACTAGACGCTACATATGCTACTGCCTGGAACGACAAAGGACGAGTACTTCAGGAGAGTAAACAACCAGAAGCAGCACTAGAGTGTTACGACCAATACCTGAAGTATGCCGAGTATGATAACGACCGGGCTTTGTCGCGGGTAAACAAGGCATTGGCACTACAAAACCTGGGTTGGCACGAAGAATTGACTAAGACTGCCCAAGAAGCAATGGATATTCTCAAACAAATTCCTGTGGGTAGTCGCGACAGGGTCTATTATTTTAGCCAAGGCTTGGCGTTGTTTTTTATGAATGACTACAACAATGCCCTCAAAGCTTATGATCAAGGCTTGGCACACGACCAATACGATGGAGTATTGTGGTACAACAAGGCTTGTACTTATGCTAAACAAGGCAACCCAACAGCCATGTTTCAGCACTTAGAGCGGGCAATTCAGTTGAGAGAAAGGTTTAGGATAGAAGCCAGTGAAGATTTAGACTTTAAAGAGTACTGGGCAGATGAGGACTTTTTGAAGATAATAAAAGAAGCTTGATCAACTTTACTTTTTACGTTCTATAGTAAACTGTACCAATTGAATCAAAGATGTTTTGTAGTCAGATTCGGGAAAGTCATTCATAAGTGCAATGGCTTCATTGCTATAGCGGCGCATCACCTCGTTTGAATATTCAATGCCTCCACTGTCTTTTACAAATGCAATGACTTCTTTTACCTTCGCCGATTTATGGCTTTTGTTTTTTACCAGGTTGATAATATGACGCTTTTCAGAGCGTTTGGCGTGGTTTAAGGCATAAATTAATGGTAAGGTCATTTTCTTCTCTTTGATGTCTATGCCAAGTGGTTTGCCTATTTCAGCAGTGCCATAGTCAAACAAATCGTCTTTGATCTGAAAAGCCATCCCTACCTTTTCGCCAAACTCCCGAAACATACTTATTTGCTCTTTGTTTAACCCTGCAGCTGATGCACCTACTGCACAACAAGAGGCAATCAAAGAGGCGGTTTTCTGACGAATAATGTCATAATAAACTTCTTCGGTAATGTCTAAACGGCGGGCTTTGGCTATTTGCAACAACTCTCCCTCACTCATTTCACGTACTGCATTGGATACAATTTTGAGCTGCTCAAAGTCCTCATTGTCAATAGACAACAACAAACCCCGTGACAAGAGATAATCGCCTACTAATACGGCAATTTTGTTTTTCCATAAAGCATTGATAGAGAAAAAACCCCGGCGGTAATTAGAGTCATCCACTACGTCGTCGTGAACTAAAGTAGCAGTGTGCAAAAGTTCAATAAGTGCTGCTCCCCGGTAGGCCATTTCGTTGATTTCGCCTCCGGTACCTGCCGACAGAAACACAAACATAGGACGCATTTGCTTGCCTTTTCGCTTGACAATGTAGTTCATGATTTTATCGAGCAAAAAAACATCGCTTTTCATAAAAGAGCGAAATTTCCCTTCAAAATTCGCCATTACGTCTTGTATAGGCGCCTGTATGTCCTTAATTGATAATGTCATGCGTGCTTCTAAAGAGGTACAAGTATACGATCAAATTGTTCAATTTACCAATTTGGTTTGATAACTTTTTGCAAGTCATATACATTACAAGCTATAGAAGCCTTTTGTTTGATTTATTTTTAGAGTTGGAGCAAACAATTTAAACACTAAAAACCACACCCATTTTATGTGTGTTACACTTAATACCGTGGAACAAAAGTTTTTAGACACTTCAACGTGCACCCTAATTGAGCTATGAGACACAATCTTGGTATGCTAGACAAAAAAAGTGTTTTTGAGTAAAACAGAGTAATTCTTTAATTTTGAATGTTGTCATAGCGAAAAAAACAAAAAAAATCATGCAGGAAACTAACTCCCTATGTAAAGAAAAACAAAAAAACTTTACACAGGAAATTCACCCCTACAAAGAAAAGCTATTCCTTTCATACTTCCATTATATCAAGTACAACAAACATTATTTAACCCGAAGGAGAAAGATTGTTAAGTTGCCAATATCAAATTTAGCGTTGAGAGAAGGTGGTGAGTTTTCCCATTTTTTATTATTTTAACCAAATATCAACACGCCAGCGAGCGTGATAAAAAATAAACATTTACCAAAATCAAAAAAATTATGATTCGAAAACTACTCATAGCGATACTGATAGTAGTCAGCATAGCTCCTGTAATGGGGCAAAAGTGGCATGTAAAGCCTACTTTAAATTATAAAACTGTAGGGGGTTTTAGTGATGGAATGGCAAGGGTAAAATCTACAGAAGGCAAGTGGGGGTTTATTAATACGGAAGGTCAAGAGATAGTTCCGACAAAATATGACAATGCAGCTGATTTTATGGAAGGCAAAGCAGCGGTAAAAATGAATGGTAAGTATGGCTATATAAACAAATCAGGTAAAATGGTGATAAAGCCTCAGTTTGACGATGCTTTCTTTTTTAGAAAAGGCATTGCCAAAGTACGCAAAGGATTGTGGGGGTATATCAACGTCAAGGGTAGAACTGTAATACCATTTAGGTATGCAGATATCGCCTATTTTTATGGAGGATTAGCCGCAGTAAAAAAACGTGGCAAGTGGGGATTTATCGACAAGAAAGGCAAAGAGGTAATCTCTCCTGCCTATGAGCAAGTGATGGACTTTCACACGGGCAATTGGGCAGCCGTAAAAAAGAAGGGCAAGTGGGGATTTATCAATAAAAATGGCCGTGAGGTAACCGCGTTTAGCTACGATTATGCCTGGTATTTTCAAGAGGGCATGTGTGGTTTACAACAAGGCAAAAAACACTCATACATCGACGCCAAAGGTAAGGCCATTACCAAGTTCAAATACGATAAAACAGGGTGGTTTAAAGAAGGGTTAGGTACAATAAGGGTTGGACGCAAAAATGGGTTCATAGATAAAAATGGAAAAGAAGTGATTCCTCCAAAGTATCAATCTATGTGGAGTTTTCAAGAGGACTTATGTTTCGTGAAACTAAATGATAAATGGGGGGCAATTGACAAAAAAGGCAATGTAGTCATTCCTCATCAATACGACTTTGCCTACAAGTTTCACGAGGGGCTTGCTAAAGTAAAAATCAACGGCAAAAGGGGGTTTGTAGATAAAAAGGGGAAACTGGTTTTTATGTGCAAATTTGACAGCGCCAGCGAGTTTAGAGGGGGCTATGCAGTGGCTAAACAAGAGGGTAAATGGGGCATATTAAAAAATCCTTTAAAATAAAAAAAAGTACAAAACGGATGCTTAAAGCATCCGTTTTGTACTTTACAATTATCAAATGCTTTCCCAAAAACACTCATAAACCGTAAAAACCCTAAAAAAACACTACTATAAAGCATAATTTATCACACTAGCCCAAAAAACAAGCGCATTTCTTTCTTATTTTTTATACTTATTGTTGAGTGTGCCCCTGTCTCTCTTTTGGTACATACCTGTATTTTATTAACAAAACATAGTACCATATTACCTTAAACTGCTTTTTAAACCTGTAACCCTACTTATTTACTCACCCTCAAGCATACCCACACAGTTATTTTGATATGGCAAGAAACACGGAGTTTATAACTGTGATATTTGAGTGAATACCCTAATGATTGATAGTATTTTTTACTATTACACATTGGTAAGTTACATGAAGGTCAAGTGGAATGGAAAATATTTTGCGGCGTATTTTACTAATTTCGGGCATTAAAAAACATAAGCTTGGAAAAGTAAACTTTAAGAATATTACAATACTACACCTTTAAATAAGCAAAATATTTTTTCAAATTATGAATGGTTTACACTTTATAATTTGGATATAGTTTATCATATACTTTTTACTATACTTAACCACAAATATGAATATTTTGAAAAACGCCCAATTGCTCATCTGCTTATTGGCTATAAGCTTTATGGTAGGATGCGCTGGAACCGAAGAAACTCCTCAGCCTAATAATGGAGGTTCAGGAGGGAACGGTAATGGTAACCCTACTCCTACTGTAGCCAACTGTACCGACCCGCTCGCTACCAACTATAACAAAGACGCTACCACTGATGATTGTGGATGCACATACACCACCAATGGTAAAGTACCTGAGACAATACCAGCCTCCATTACACAAAAAGTTTTGATAGAGGAATTTACAGGCACTTGGTGCGGATACTGCCCATCGGGAGCCAAGAGCGTACACGACGCCGAACTTAAATACCCTCACCAAGTAATTGGTGTAGGCATACACTACCGCGATAAAATGGAAACCCGCATGTTTGCCCACCTTGAAACCATTCTGGGAAACATCAACAGTTTTCCGGGGGCTACTTTTAACCGCAAGACTGTGAATGGTAGTAAGGTTTCTCACCCAGGTAACTCTAACCGTAACAGTGGTCAAATTATAAATAATACCACCAGTCCAAAACTAGGCATTGCTATAGAAACCAATGTTAACAGCAGCAACGAAGTAGAGGTATTGACTTATGTAGGAATCAAAGAAAAAGGGGAATACGCCATTACGGTTTATCTTATAGAAGACAAAGTAGTAGGACAAGGTAATGGTTATGACCAGGCAAACTATCATAATGACAATTCCAGTTCTCCGTTTTACCAAAAAGGTAACCCTATCAAAGGTTATGAACACAATGCCACTTTACGGGATATATTGACAGATCTTAATGGGTTTGAATTGCCCACCTGTGGACAAGAAGCAGATAAGGTATATAAGCGCATGTTTAAGCTAAAACTAGACGACAGCTACAACAAAGATAACTGTCGTATTGTGGCTTTTGTGACTGATAAAACAAGCAAAGAAGTTATCAACTCTCAAGTAGTAAAAGTAGGCGAAACCCAAGCCTGGAACTAACTCATTTTATGTCAAAAGACCAGACAAAGCAGTCTGGTCTTTCTTATATTCATCTCTTTTTTACAACCAAACTCAATAATGAAAACATCATCTGCACTGTACATCACCTGCCTTTTGGTAGTGGCTGTAAGTTTTTCGGCAAAAGCGCAAAAAACGACCAAGGGTTTGCCTAACGTCACCATTAAGACCTTGGATGGCAACAGTTTATCTACTCAGGCACTGGCACTCAAAGGACATTTTACCGTTGTAAGTTTTTGGGCTACCTGGTGTAAACCTTGCATTCAGGAGCTAAGCGCTATACACGATGTGTACCCCGATTGGCAAGAAGACATGAAAGTAAAACTAATTGCCATCTCAGTAGATGATGCGCGTAGCAGGGCCAGAGCTAAGTCATTGGTAAAAGGTAAACGCTGGGAGTTTGAGACTTATATAGACGAAAACGGTGACCTCAAACGTGCAATGAATGTGCTCAATGTGCCTCATACTTTTATTTTGAACAAAGACGGTGAAATTGTGTGGCAACACACCTCATACAAACCTGGTGATGAAGAGAAGTACTATGATGTATTAAAAAAACTCAACACCAAGAAGTAAAAACTATGATTATACTGTTTTATTGTTCTATTGCTGAACTACGCATTGCACAGTGATAGGACAATAAAACCTCCATCTACCGATTTTATAAACCATTAAAAATCAATGTATTATAAAATCGGTAAGTTGCTTGTAGAGCAGCGTCAAACTTGAAGCTTGTCGCTAAAAGCTTGCCCCTGCAGGCGCTATGGACTATTGAAAAACACACATTTGAGTAAAATAAGTCACACCATACAACTCCTCACCACGCTCAAAGATTTTTTTATCATGAAATACATACTTAAATTTTACGCCTGTACTGCTTGTCTGTTATTATGGGGCTCAGTAGCTTTTGCCCAACAGCCCACCGACAAAGGCGTAATTTCAGGAAGCTTACAATCTGACTTTCAGTATTATCAGGCAGATTCAGCAATTAACGCTACCTTGGTAGAAGGGGCTGACCGAATGGCTTCTAATCATTACCTCAATTTATTTTACCGCAAAGGTGATTTTTCGGCCGGGCTACGTTACGAGGCCTACCTCCCCCCTTTATTGGGCTACCCAGGAGAGTTCAAAGGACAAGGAATTGCCAACCGATTTATCACTTATAGAAAAGATGGGCTAGAAGTAACTGCCGGTAATTTTTACGAACAATTTGGTAGTGGTACCATCCTAAGGGCACAAGAAAACCGACCTACTGGTATTGACAACTCTATTGATGGAGTATTGCTCAAATACAATTTTGACGATATGGCACAAATAAAAGCCCTGACTGGAAAGCAGCGCGATGGTTTTAATAAAGGAGAAGGAACTATACGTGCCGCTGATGCTGAAATTTATCTCAATAAGTTTTTATTCCCCCTGAGCGAAATCTCTATTACTCTAGGTGGAAGTTATGTAAGTGTATATGAGCCTTACACGGGTACACTTGGCTATATATCGCCCCAAAGCGATGCTTACGCTGGAAGGCTTGCCATTGGTAACGGAGGTTTTAACATAGATGCTGAATATGTATACAAAAAACCCTCCCCAATGCTTAGCAATGACTACATTAACCATGACGGCTCGGCTTTGTTGTTAAATGCCAGTTATAGCCACAATGGGTTAGGCATTAATGTACAAATGAAACGGGTAGAAAACATGGATTTTCGTTCAAGCCGTGATGCTCCACTTAATAGCCTTATGGTAAACTTTATACCCATCACTACCAAACAACACACCTACCGTCTTTTAACACTTTACCCTTATGTTACCCAAGTATTTGGCGAAGCGGGTCTACAGGCAGATTTGATTTATACTTTCAAGCGAGGTTCGGCACTGGGGGGCAAGTATGGTACTACTATTAGCCTCAACTATGCCGTTGCCAATAGTCTAGACCAACGCCCTATATCGGGGGATGCTGGGTACGAGTCAGACTTCTGGAAACTGGGTAATCGCAAGTATTTTCAGGACATTAATGTAGAATTGAGTAAAAAATGGAGCCGAAAACTCAAAACCACTTTTAGTTATGTATACCTTGAATATGACAAAGACCAAATAGAGGGAGTGATTGGAAGTGGTGTAGTAAAATCGCATACTGTAATAGCCGATGTGCTCATCAAACCCCGTAGAAAAACCTCAGTACGCTTTGAGTTACAGCATTTGTATACCCGCCAGGACTTTGGCAGTTGGGCAATGGGATTGATAGAAATAGGTTTTTCTAACTTCTTGGTTTTTGCCTCTGACGAGATCAACTATAATGGAATAGGCAAGGGAATACCTTTGCATTACTACAATGGTGGAGTGGCTTATGCCAAAGGAGCCAATCGTTTTTCGCTCAGTTATGGCAGACAACGCGCTGGGCTTATTTGTGTGGGAGGTGTATGTCGATTGGTACCGGCTTCCAGCGGACTGACTTTATCTGTGACCAGTAGTTTTTAAACCCCAAAACTTATGGTAGAGGTAGCCACCTTCAAAACCTGGCTACCTTTACATTCTATGCTTCTACCCTATCTTTTATCTCTAATACTTCTACCTTATCGCCTATACTTAACTGTCCTTTGTTTTCAGGTAATAGATTTTGTCCAAACATTACCTTGGTTCCTACTTTGCGGTATTGCGACAAGGTACGCAGTGGCTCTATCCCTTTGATACCAGTTGCTTGATCTACTGTAGTAAGCACACAACGTGCACAAGGCTTTACCACATGAAAAATAATCTCTCCTACCTTTATTTTTTTCCAGGTGTCTTCGGCAAAAGCATCGGTACCTGATACCACCAAATTGGGGCGAAAACGATTCATAGGTACCGGCTTTTCCATCCTACTATTCAAATCAGCTAAAGAAGCCTCAGAAATAAGTAAAAACGGGTAGGCATCTGAAAAACTCGTAATATGTTGATTGATGTTGTAGGCTTTTTCTACCAGCCGTTGGGTAGTATCGGGCATGTACACCAACTGACACGTTGCTCCTAAAAAATCGCTGAACCATACGTCAGCCATCGAGCTAACCACCAATGCGTTACAAGTGTCCTTCCATATATTCACAGCAGTCGATTTTCCAGTATTTTCACCAAACAACACCCTCAGCAATGACATTCCTGGTGCCTCAAATACCAACCCTTGCTCAGTAACAGTTTGCTTAAGCAAAGCTATTTTAGGATATTGTCGCTGGGTAATGGCAACACCTTCACTGTCAACAATCATCCAGCGACGGTCAAGCTCTAAACCACGGTCTTGCACTTCGGCAAAGCGGTGGCTTACTCCAGGTATAGACTTGACAGGGTATGTGTAAAGGTTGGCTAATGTGATACTCATAATTATTGTAGGTAAAATAAGTTTTGCAAAGTTAAAATTAAGAAGAAACCTCTATCAATTACTATAAACAGGTCAATTACTATAGTTAAAATTTACCATTACCAGGAAGTTTCTTTGAATCGATAGTTATTGCCTACCAATGTCACTCTTGCGTCTATTAAGCCCCTTTATCAAATGCTGTTTTCTCAAAAAATAACCTTTAGGAATCACTTACTGCTTGCTATAATACTTTTTTATTTTAGTATAAAACAAGAAAAGCTTCTCAGTTTTAAGCCGTAGCTTTGAGTACATATAGTCATGTATAAACTTAAAACCGCTTGAAACTATGGAAAAAACATTTACTCCTCTTCACCTTTTCAAACAACCACTCAAAATGTATGGCATACTTGTATGTTTACTATGCCTCCACTTACCTCATAGTTTTGGGCAAACTGTTAAACTCAGAAAAATAGCTGGTCCTACAACAGGCAGTTTTATTCAGCTTAACCAACGCACAAAATATACAGAAGTAAAGCGGGAAAACAACGTGGGGCACTACTCAATGAAAGTCAGGTTTAAGGTAGCAGGAGCCACCAACAATCAATACCGGGGCTTTAAACTTAACAGCACCCCTTCTCCTATTTCGCTTTCTTTTGATGTGCAAGTATACAACGACAAAACCTTGGTATTTAGTAGCAATAATGTAAAAGTGAGCCCTGGGGCAAAAGGGGGGTATGTATATAAGGCTTCGTTTAAGGATGCCAATACATCAGCAAAAAAAATCAAAGTAAAAAACCTGAAAGCAAAGTATAACACCAACACTCGTACTACCAATAGCAACAATAGCCAACGCTTGCTTATCGACAATTACTACAAAGCCGTTACCCAATTAAACGGTTTTTTACAAAAACTGCCTTATCTAAATTATACCGATCCTGACTTGTTGGTCAATACCCAACGTTCTTTGCACGACATTCGTCAAGGGTTTGATAAGATCAATAATTATCATTTCATTACTTCTTTGAAACTTGACCAAAATGACCCAGCCAAACTTCAGCAAAAAATACGGCGTACTAACCGTTTGTTAAACGAAGGAGAGCAAAAGTTTCACGCTGCCGAACAAAAATGGCATACTTTGTATTACCGCAAGTTTGTGTCAACCAGACAACCTCGCTACCTTGATCTTGCCATTGCCAAAAACAAACACTTTGCCTTGCCTTATATAGAGAAATCATCATTGGCACTGAAAAACAACCGTCCTGAAGATGCCCTTCATCAATTGGATAGAATGTATAACAACCAAGCAGTAACCAACTCATCGTTGATAAACAATGCCACCCAAAATATGTATCAAAAAATATTTGATTATTATGTCAACCTGGGGAAAAGGCAGCGTCATTATCAAGCACAAATCAAGTATTACCAAAAGGCACAAAACATTTGCGGCAGAAGAGGGGCAAATATTTACAACTGTGACGGCAAGGCAAGGGCTTTGATTGTAGGTGCACGCACACAACATTACCAATCATATTTGAGCAAGTTCAATAACTATTTGCAACAGGCAAACTTCAGACAAGCCTATACCAGCTTGCGTGCTGCAGAAAGTTTTCAGCAAAGCTTTGGCAACCAAATCTCTGACCAACACTCTGTACTATACCAAAGGTTGTATAACCGTATTGTACAAAAGGCACAAGTACAGGTAAGAAACCAAAATTATGAGCAAGCATTGAATGAGGTAAGCTTTGCTGAACAAATAGCCCAAGAAAAAGCCAATGTACATACGACCAACACGTACCAAGAGGTAAAAACTTCAGCACACACCAATATCTACCAGCAAAAGTTTAATCGTGCTCAACAAGCTGTAGCATCAGGTGATTTTAACAACGCTGCCCAGCACTTAAAGACTGCCCATGCTTACCATCAGACTAATCAACAGTTTATTCAAAATCAGGCAGTCAAAAAACAGCAACTGGTAGAACAGTACCAAGTATTGCTCAACAAAACCGTGGCTAGAGGCAAGGGTTTCAACAACCAAAAACAATACAGCCAGGCACTGAATGACTTTCAGCTTGGGGCAAGTTTGGTGAATGATACAGGGGCACCATTGAACACCAAAAACAAGGTAAACCTAGGACTAGCTACAGCTTATACTGGACTTGCCATAAATGACAACAGTAACCAAGCTTATCAAAAATCGCTTGACAAACTAGCTTCAGCAGAAACAGCCCTGGCCTTGGTAAGTGGGCAACAGGAGCAAGTAAATCGGCTAAAAATCAAGGTAGATCAATATAAAAAAGAGGCCATTCAACGCATTATAACTACCCGTATAGATCAGGCACACGCTGAACTCAAACAAGATAAGTTACAAGAAGCAATGGCTATTTCGTCGGGAATTCTAAGTTTTACCCGTCATTACAACTACCCGTTGACAAACGACCCTACATTAAACAACAAATATGAGGTCCTAAAAAAGGCCATATTTAACAAAGAATGTGAGTTGAACCAAAAAGCCTATAATCAACTTGTACAAAAAGCCAGGGAAAACTTTGATCGAAAAGATTTTATCAAAGGTTGGCAGTTGCTTGAAGAAGCTGTAGGCAAAGCTAACGCCAACAAAGATTGTGGCATAGCCTCGCAAATAGCTCAGCAACTAAAAACTCGTTATAAAAATGCTTATCAGTATGCCCTAGACTGGAAAGAAATTAATCAATACGCACAATCAGGGCAAAAAACGATGCATCAAAAAGCAATTAAATTACACTATCAAGTAGTGAGCAATTACCAACAGTATAACCTAAAAATATTTGGCATTCAAAAACCAGATTTACAAAGCTTTTTAGAAAATCATTCTAATGTGTTATTCTGGACGTATGGGATTATTCATTTTCTTGATAAGAACAAAGATGATGACCGCGATTTTGCCACCAAATTGATTAATAAATACATTAAGATGCTGCCAAGCCGTAGCAATGTAAAGAGATTAGCCTATGAAATGGCCATGGTTGACTTTAAGCACGACCCAAACCGTTTGGCAAAAAACCAGTGCAAAGAAGCTTTTGAAGATTATGACCTGACTAGTGGCAGAACATACCGCAAAAGGGTGAAATGGATAAAAAAGTATTATTGCCGTCAATGGAACAGGTTGCGAAAAAAATAAGCTTAGTGATCTGGAAAAAATAAGATGTGCCAATTTAAGAAAATATATTGTTCTCAGACAATTCAAAAAAAACGGTGCATAGCCAAAGCTATGAGGCTTTTTTTTTGAGAAGAATGAGGGCAATAGATACACTTTAATGGCTCAAATTATTTATGAAAGATCACTTATGATAAAAAACACCCACTTGCACAAAACCAACCTTGCCTACCAAGGTTGGTTTTGTGCTTTAGATCATTATTTAAATTTATAAAAACAAGACTTGCTAAAAACGAAGGAAAGTTTGACCTTTGGCAATTTTTCAAACAAATATAGGCAGCATTTTAGCTAGAGTGCTATTGAGCAAAACCAAGATGACAGACAATAAAAAACTGACGCATATTGACCAAGATGGCAACCCGTCGATGGTAGATGTAGGTAACAAACAAACCACTGTACGGCACGCCCACGCCCGCGCTACAGTGCTACTGCCGCAAGAAGTAATGCAGCAAGTCAAAGATCAAGACATTTACACAAAAAAGGGGGCGATGTTTCAAACTGCGATCATTGCAGGCACTATGGGCGCCAAAAAAACAAGCGAGTTGATTCCTTTATGTCACCCTTTGAGTCTTGACAGCTGTAAGTTTGAAATTCAGATTCAAGGAAGCAACGAGGTAGTGATAGATTGCTTTGTGCGGGTAGAAGGTAAAACTGGGGTAGAGATGGAGGCGCTTACTGGGGCTTCGGTGGCAGCACTTACTATTTATGATATGTGTAAGGGGTTGTCACAAAACATTGTGATAAAAGATACCAAATTGATGCAAAAAACCGGTGGGAAAACAGACTTTAAGCGAAGTTAGCCTACTGATATATGTTTATTTAAAATACTGAAGCTTTTTGAATATATTTAGGCATTGTTCCTGCAATATACTCAATACAAATACTGGGTATACCACCTGGTACATCAGTACATCTAAAATTTTGGTAAAAAAATTATGTATGGATTAGTATTGGCTGGTGGGCAGAGTCGCCGCATGGGAACCGACAAAGGGGCGCTGGACTATCATGGGATGCCACAACGGCAATATTTATATGAGTTATTGCAAAACTTTTGCGAAAAAACCTACATTTCTTGCCGGGTTGAACAGGCGGGTACCTGGGAAGAAGACGTAGAGTATAACTACTTATATGATCGCTACGAAGATTTGGGACCAGTAACAGGAATTATTACAGCCCTTAAGTTTAAGCCTTACACTACTTGGTTGGTAGTAGCCTGTGATTTACCCTATTTGAATGAAGAAACCATTGATGCGTTGATCAGGCAACGTAATCCGGCAAAAATAGCCACTGCTTATGTCAACCCCAAAAATGATTTGCCTGAACCTTTGCTTACAATCTGGGAACCACAAAGTAAACCAATCATTGAAAAGTTTATCGAGGAGGATAACACCAGCCCTTTGAATATACTCAAAGAGTCGGAGGTGCACTTGATTCAAATAGCCCAACCCTTGGTACTGACCAATGCCAACCACCCCGAAGAATACAAAAAAGCCTTGGATGAACTCAAAGGCCTTTGATTCAAAAGTATTACTGTTGCTTTTCAATATTGCCGCCCATCCAAGACGATGACTTGGCGATTTGCTTAGGGTTACCCTCATATTTTATAGAGCTTCCCATCCCTGCCGACATCCTTAAAAGTTCACGGGCAAATACTTTGGCATTAGCTCCCATGCTTGTTCGAACAAAACATACATTGCTCTTGAAAGTATAAGCATCAAGCATAGAGCCCATCTTTACTTTTGCCTCAAATGTATCAGTAGTTCCACTGAGCGCCACGTCTGCTCCCGTACTTACCCTGGCCTTTAGGTCTTTGGTTTGCAGCTTTAGTGTTACATAAGCTCCTTCTATTACCACCAAATCAAAATATTTTGCTTTGATTAAATGCTGTCCGGTTAATTTTGCTCCATTTCTTACTTTCAGGGCTTTTAGGTGTTTATAGTATACTTTAATTTTGGGTTTGACAGGCGACAAGCTTTTCAAGTACTTTTGTTTTGCCAATATGCTTAACCTTCCTTTTCTTGCTTTGATTTTAATCAGCTTTTTTACCTCTTCTGAAGCACTAAATACTACTTTTTCTTTGTCTCCTTCTATAAGTTCTACCTGAATATACCCTCCTACCTTTAACCGTGTGGTATTAGAGGCATCATATTCAACATTCGTTTTATTTTGTGCATACGCGTTAGACATTGTCATCAGAAATATGGGCAAAAGTGACAAAATATACAGTATCTTATACATGGCTATTTGTATTTAATCAAATGAATAGTAATATAGCAACTAACAATCAGATACGCCTTTAGAGCTAAAGGTTGCTTGAGCATTTTATTCTGATTGCTTTTTTTTTGAAAAAAAACACCCATACTCAGTCAAGACCAAATTTAGAAGGTATATTTTCGAAATATCTTTACCCTTCTTCAGTACGGAAAAGTCACCTGGTTAAGGGCAAAAGGGGCAGAAAAACAATTTACTTATGTAGTACCTGGAGTACTCACACACTTTAATGTCAAGCAATGCCTTCTAAATATAATCAGGAAAGTATAAGTACAGAAGCAGTAGAAACTTTCTTATATATAATACACAACACAATTTGTTTCAACCTCTAACTTTTTCAAAATAAATCTACAAACACAAAAGCAAGCTTTACTTATGAAGAAACACTTACTCTTGTTTAGTTTCATTCTTACCAGTTATTGTCAAACTATAGCCCAAGTCAACACAGAGATTTATCGCCCTTCAAATCGTCAACAGGGGCTAGTAGGGCAACTTAAAGCGAGCTTGTCGCTTAACCGGGGAAATGGAAACAACGATATCTTTTCGGGGAGTATCAAAAACAGTTATGTGCGTAAACGCCACGTCATTTTCGGCATTGGCAGTTATAACTTTGGGCAAACCCGTAATGATGGTAGTACCAATGTTTTTAAACGTAAGGGTTTTTTGTATGCCAAGTATAACTATGCCATTGACAAAGACTCCGCCAGCCACTGGAGTGCTGAAGTTTTTGGTCAAAATGAGCTCAATGAATTCATTCGTTTACAAAACCGTTTACTTGGAGGCATTGGCTTTCGTTGGGACATTATTAAAAACCCTAAAGCACTTAACCTTTCGTTTGGTTCGTCAGTTATGTATGAGTTTGAAGAGATAAAGTTAGATTCCAGTGACCTGACCTACCCTTTGCAAACCAACTTTTGGCGATGGAGTAACTACCTAAGTATGACCTACTTACTAGACAACAGTAGCAATAAGACTTTTTTCAGTTTTGTTGCATATATTCAACCCGCAGTCTATGATATTAACAACAGTCAAATGTTTAACCTTACCGAAAACTATCGTATTTTGCTCAATGCTTCAGTTAGAACCAATATTAGCAAAACATTGTCATTTGGTATGACTTTTAAATACAGACATGCCAGTTTTATCCAGTCGTTTCTCGAAAACTACGACTATTCACTTAGAAGTAACCTGATTATTAACTTTTAGCCTTACTTTTAAATGTACCAAATAATCTATCGATTACAGGCTATTTTTAAACTCTAGGGCAAAGGTTTGTCTGCAAAAAACTTCTATCAAACTAGTTATTCCCCTTTTTACATCTTATATTTGCGGTTCGTTTTGGCAAACTACAAGATATTATATCAATATAGTTATGAACCCTTTATTAAAATTGGTAGAAGATGAGTATCAGGAAACTCGCAAAAATATGCCTGACTTTGGACCTGGTGACACGGTAAATGTACACGTGAAAATTAAGGAAGGTAACAAAGAGCGTATTCAGCAATTCCGCGGTACTGTGATTCAGCGCAGAAACCCTAGTTCTAATGGCGAGACTTTTACAGTTCGCAAAGTGTCTGGGGGGATAGGAGTAGAGAGAATTTTCCCATTATTGTCTCCAAATATTGACAAAATAGAGGTGGTAAGAAAGGGTAAAGTTCGCCGAGCACGTTTGTTTTATCTACGTGGAAAATCTGGTAAAGCTGCCAGAATTAAAGAGAAAAAATAAGCATTGTATTTATTATATGCTTTCAAGGAGTAGACAAAGTTGTTGTCTACTCCTTGTTTTGTTTATCCCCTTCTGGTTCTACTTATTCTACAATATTTCATCCAAAAGGTACTATCTCCTATAGTTTATTCTTCATTCATTCAGGCAGTCATACATACATACTACCCTACCCCAAGTAATTTTAACTACTCATTATTGGGCATTCGATTTTACCCAACAGGCAATAATGCATTGTAGCAGGTGGTATTTCAATCTATTCAATGACACATCAAACTTAAGTATCTCATGCAAAATCTGATTAGCTTAATACAGACAAACACCAATAAGGCCATTTATCTGATAATGGTGAGTACTATATTTATACTCATTCTTCTTTATCTACTTAAGCAATCGCTCAAAGCAAAAAACTATCAAATACTCAGGCTCAAAAACAAAAAAAACTTCAATGCAATTAAGTCTGACAGCCCCCTGAAAAATCCAACCATAGAAGGCAAACAAATTGGATTGGACAACATAGAAAAACAGTTTTCTGTTACCAAAAGAGTTGTTTTACCTTTGCTCATTATACCTTTTATATTGCTGGGTATGCTTCCTTTCATGAAGCAAATCCCAGCTACTATACTTACTTTTTTACTGGGGGTAGCCACACTTGTTTTTGGCATGCTTGCCAAACCCATCATAGAAAATGGCATCAGTGGTTTGGTACTGTCTTACTCTAAGGTAATCAATGTGGGTGATACTGTTATGGTAGACAAGTCTTATGGCACCATAGAAGACATCAACCCTTTTTACACCATCGTAAAAATGTGGAATTGGCGCAGGTATGCCATACCTAACATTCAAATGATCAAGAATAAGTTTACCAATTATTCGCTCATAGACAACTACCAATGGACTCACGTAGAGTTTTTTGTAGCGTATGAGAGCAATATTGACGAGGTAGAAAGGCTTGCTAAAAGTTGTGCCCGTCAGAGTGAGTATTTTGCTCCTCACGAAGAACCTCGTTTTTGGGTGATGGAAATGTCGAAAGAAAGCATCAAATGCTGGATAGTTGCCTGGGCAGACAACGCTACCAACTCCTGGTATTTACAAAATGACGTGCGCACTAATCTGATCAAAGCACTACAAGATAACGGGATAAAAATACACCGTAACTACCACCAGGTAGAAGAGCAAATACCTTCATTTGAGCGTATGCAGGTTCAATAATCATTGTATTATGTTTGTTATTTTAAATGATCACTTATTTTTGTTGCCTTGTATAGTACACTGAACCTATACATCAAGAACTCGCTCAGAATGAGCTCAAAGTCTTAAATTCATTTTCTAACAACTATTCACTTATGAACGTATCATTCTACAAATATCAGGGTACTGGCAATGACTTTGTCATGATTGACGACCGAGCTGCCCAGTTTCCTATTGACAATTACGAATTAATTGCTCGCCTTTGCGACCGACGGTTTGGCATAGGTGCTGACGGTTTGATTTTATTACGCAACGCTGAAGGCTACGACTTTAGAATGGTATATTTTAATGCCAACGGAAAAGAAGGTTCTATGTGTGGTAACGGAGGGAGGTGTACTGTAAAGTTTGCTCAGTTTTTAGGCATATTTGAGCACGAAACTCATTTTATAGCAGTAGATGGTCCACACGATGCCAAGGTAGAAGATGGACTGGTACACCTTAAAATGGGGGATGTACAGACAGTAGAAAACAACCTTGACCACTATTTTTTAGATACTGGATCGCCTCACTATGTACAGTTTGTCAACAACCTCCCACAGTTTGATGTGTTTGCAGAGGGCAAGTCTATTCGTTACAATGAACGTTTCAAAGAGGTGGGCACCAATGTAAACTTTGTAGAAAAGATAGGTGAGCAACATATTTTTGTAAGAACCTATGAACGTGGGGTAGAAGATGAGACCTATTCTTGTGGTACTGGAGTAACAGCTGCGGCACTTACCAGTGGTTTGCAGCAAATGAACAGCCCTATCAATATAAAAACACTTGGAGGCGATTTGCAAATTTCATTTACCAAAAAATTGGATCAGGAATTTACCAATATTTACCTCATAGGTCCTGCCGAAGCAGTATTTGAAGGAGTAGTAAGTGTATAAGCATAACAGCAAGCGCAGGCGAGTTCTTCACTTGCGCTTATTATCCTTCTACTTTTTGTGGCAAAATGATTAAGTGGTATACTCCCTTATTGTAATTATCCATTTTGATTTGTTTTGTAGGGTGCATAGTGTATTGTAAATACCTGAAAAGGCATTTTGCCCACCTTCGTGGCAAAGGAACATCTACGTGCGACAAAGTATATAAATATTGTTCAGCAGCTAACTCAGTACAAGATATTTTAATTTGTTGACTAGTAATTTTTACCTGCTTACTTTGTCTGCTTTGAAGCGCTTTTTGACTAAACTCCATTAGATTTTTGGGTTCGCTCAAACGATAAAATGCTTTTTGATAAATTACTCTATGAAGAAATATCAAAGTATGTATACTTACCAAAATGGCACTGGTGACCCACCATACCAAAGGCATAGCATATACCCACTTAACGACCATCACAAAACACGAAATACCAATACATACCCATTGTGCTTCTGAAAAACCTTTCCAATAAGGGCGGTCAGGATCACCCCTATAAAACTCAAATACATACCTACCAACAGCATACAACGACCAAAAAGCTATAAAGAAAATACCCGCAGGTGCATTTATAAGCTTGTAGAAAACACCTAAGCCACACAGAAAAAAGGCAAAACAAGCTTCAATCAACTGAATGGGTACAAATCTCACTAATGGTTTTTCACTCACATTTTTGAAACCATAAGCCGTATAAAATTTCCAATTACAAGGTTTGCCATGACAACAACCTACTGTTTGGCACCCTACCCTACCTATGACAATCATTAGTGCCAAGGCAATGGCAAACAAGTCGAGATAATGCCAATATTCGTTCGTTGAAGCGGTAACATACCACAACATAATCGCCAACACAACATTGACTACTAGACTGTACCTTAATAAAACATAGTGTTCGTACCCCAACAAGGCTTTAGAAACAAATGCCAACCCATAAAAGACAAACAATGCCACTATATATAGGCTCACACATAAGGCATAAGATAACCCTATATAATAGCACAAATACAGGTTAATTATTAGTGAAAGGGCTAAGCTTGTGTGCCCTAAAATAAAATAAACAGAAAAAGTACGACGAAGCAAACGCACTTGTTCGGGTAAACGAAAAACTCTGGCTAAGTTCATTTGCTATTGATTTTAACGCAATTTAAAAGTATATATTTTGGTAGGGTGTGCGCCAGACTTCCAAAATTTGGTGATGCGCTGTTTACCTGCATCAGGATCACATTCAATATCAAAGAGATTGATACTATAAGCCCCTGCTTGGTAAGGAATCAGAAAATGATAGTCTAAATGCGCAAACCCTTGTTTGTTCACTTCTTGCATTTTCATTTGCAAATGCATCACATAATGCGCAGGTACTTTGACCACCTTTTTTTTGCGATGAGCCGACGGAATAAGAAATAAAAACAGGTCAGCTATTACCGCCCTATCTCTCCCTGACCACTCTACCTTCAACGAAGCCTGGGTATCTGTATAAAAATGATTTTTGTAACCCTCTACACTATAGGTATGGTTCGTATCAGGAAATTGCGCCACCAGCCCAAACCTGCCTCTTTTGTCTTTACTTGCCATCACCAACATACCGTCACGTTGTTGTACCTTGCTAAACTCTGGAAACAGAATTTCTTTGCTTTTGCCTTGGTATTGATAAGTAAAATATAACTCACAATAAGTATAAGATCCAGGCTGAGCCTTGAGCCAGCCACTCAAACAACATATACACAAGATTAAATAATATTTTTTCATAGCGTATTAGAAGACTAAATTCATTTGCTATTGGTTTCAGTGCAACTTAAAAGTATATATTTTGGTAGGCTGTGCACCAACTTTCCAAAATTTGGTGATGCGCTGTTTACCTGCATCAGGGTCACTTTCAATATCAAAGAAATTGATAGTATAAGCCCCTGCTTGGTAAGGAATTAGAAAATGATAGTCTAAATGCGCAAACCCTTGTTTGTTCACTTCTTGCATTTTCATTTGCAAATGCATCACATAATGCGCAGGTACTTTGACCACCTTTTTTTTACGATGAGCTGATGGAATAAGAAATAAAAAAAAATCAGCTGTTAATGCTTTTTCATCTCCCCACTCTACATGCAAAGATTCTTCAGTATCTGTGTAAGTGTGATCTTTATAACCATCTACAACATATGTGTGGTTTGTATCAGGCAATTGTACCACCAGTCCAAACCTGCCTCTTTTGTCTTTACTTGCCATCACCAACATGCCGTCACGTTGTTGTACCTTGCTAAACTCTGGAAACAGAATTTCTTTGCTTTTGCCTTGGTATTGATAAGTAAAATATAACTCACAATAAGTATAAGATCCAGGCTGAGCCTTGAGCCAGCCACTCAAACAACATATACACAAGATTAAATAATACTTTTTCATAGCGTATTAGAAGTAAAAAAACAAGCTATTGATTTTAGCGCAACTTAAAAGTATATATTTTGGTAGGGTGTACGCCAGTTTTCCAAAATTTGGTTACGTTTTTTTTCTCACTATCCATGTCGCTTTCAAGATCAAATAGGTTGATACCATAAGCCCCTACTTGGTAAGGAATCAAAAAGTTATAGTGTAAACGTGCAAAACCTTGTTTATTCACTTCTTGCATTTTCATCTGCAAATGCATCACATAATGAGAAGACACTTTGACCACCTTTTTTTTGCGATGAGCCGACGGGATAGGAAATAAAAACAGGTCAGCGGTTACTGACTTTTCATCTCCCCACTCTACCTCCAAAGAACCCTTAGTCGTGGTATAAGAATAAGCCCTGTAACCCTCTACACTATAGGTATGGTTCTTATCAGGCAGTTGCACCACCAGTCCAAACCTACCCCTTTTGTCTTTACTCGCCATCACCACCACCCCGTCACTTTGTTGTACCTTGCTAAACTCTGGAAACAGAATTTCTTTGTTTTTGCCTTGGTATTGGTAAGTAAAAGATAGGTCACAATGGGTATAAGGGTCAGGTTGAGCGCTTACCAAGTCACTCAAACAACACATACACAAAATTAAATAATACTTTTTCATAGTTTATAATGCATCCTTAAGTCGTTCTAATAATTTTTGTACCTCTTTGATGGTTTGGTCTACCAAGTTCGGATCATAAGGCAAATGCACATGCCCAAATTTAATATCTTTCTCTTTTTGTTTGGTTTTAATCAAATGCGCCACCCTATAGGGCAATTCATTTGAGAAAAAACTACCACCAGAACCCTTCTGAGCCTTCCCTTTGATGTCTTTTATGTCAAAATCAGGCACATTGGTATTCTTTACATTTACATCCTTATGGGGCGATTTTAGCGTTTGCTTATCCGTTTTATATGATTGGTCAAAAAACACATTTTGCTTTTTATTGCCCACCAACTCATTCTTATGAATCATTTTGTCTACGGGTAAGTTGGTTTCATAAAATTGGGGTTGTCCACTCATGATAGGCTTGCCCTTTTCGGTTTGGTGGTTATTCCCTTCACTACCCGACCTGTAGTTGGCATAAAAACGTTCAATGTCTATCTCTTTTTCCCCCCCTTGGCTAAAAGTGATGATGGCATCTACTTGGTCGAGGTAAGGGGTGTAAAACTTCTCTATCATCCCTGCATTAAAATTTTTATAGTTTACCGGAAAAATCACGGCGGCCAACTCTGCCTTTTTGTCGCCACTTCCTATAGTTTTACCATCAAAGTAGAGCGCCACCGTACCAGAAATATTGCGAGAGTTTTCGGATATACGCTCAGTATCAAACGGGTCGAACCCCGAAATCAATATCTTTTTGGTAGCCTTCTCTTTCGTGAAGTTGATTTGCCCAGGCGCCATATTACGGGTTTGTTTTTCGAGCAAATCAGTATATTCGGGTAACTTTCCCTTGAGGGTGGTAGCCAGGTCGGTTTTCAATATGGTATGCATCCAAATACGCGCCCAATACAAATTCCCCTCAAACTTGATTTTTTTGGTTTTTACCCTCGCGCTGGTTTGTGTCCAAATCTGCTGTCCACATTTTTTAATTGCCTCTACCACTTCTTCGTCTTTGGTGGCATTCTTTATCTTTTTCTCAAAATCTTTGACCACCTTGGTAGTCAGTCCATCGTTCTTTAAGCCTTTTTGCACCTGAGATTTGCTCAAATCCTTTTCTTCGGGGCTAATCTGCTGCGCCTTCATAATATTCAAAGGATCGGCATTTTCTTGCTTACCATTTTTTTTACACCTTGCGATCTTCAATCCAGATGAGAGGTTTACAGGTGTTTTGGCAAAACCCTTTCCCCATTGCATCCAATGGCGCAACAAAGCCATCAAACCACGGTCGGCATCTTGTTCTAGTCCTTCAGAATTGTCAGAAGTATCTAACGAACTAGCACCCATTTGCTGACGTGCATGCATAATCTCGTGGGCAAGTATTGCCACGCCTTCGGGCTTGTCTAAAGGGTACTTGTCTATGTTGAGGTAAATGTCTTGCCCCAGGGTAAGGGCGCGCGCTTCTTTGTCTTGTAGTATTTTATTGGCTTCTGAGCCGGTGTGTAGTCTAATAGAACTCAAGCTTGCCCCTAAAAACTCCTCCAGTTGAGCCTTTAGCTCAGGAGGCAAGGAAGTAGTCGTTTTATTGGCTTTATCCAAAGGGTTAAAGTGCCCATTGGTGTTGCTAGGGTCATTTTCAAGCATTTTCTGCTCTAGCAACTCTGGCACATCTTGTATCTCACGCGTACTTATCCAATGCTTTACGGGCTTTTCTATTCTATCTGAGAGTTTTGTCAAAAAATCGTCGGTAGACTCTATATTTTGCCCCAAGTATTGCCGTAACAATGCCTCTATAGAGGTGGCTGAGTGCATCCCTAGGTCTGCGTAAAAGGCTTCTAACCAAGGGCAATCTTTAGTGCTAAACCCCACATGCTTTAGCAAGTCGTTCACCTTTACATCTACCGTTTGTTTAATACGGTCAATAAACTCAGGTTTGGTCAATTGCCAGCCCCTTGTTTTTTGTTCCCCTTCTTCAATCAGTAGTTTTGTCTGTCGCTCTTTAGACGCCTTGCCGTTGATTTGGTCTAAAGGTTTAAATTTTAACAAAGACTTGTCTTGTGAGAGTTTGGGCAAGTGCTCAGAAGAATATAAATCGTTGGTCTTAGGCTTATTTTGTTCCAACCCCTCTTTGAAGGATATATTCGATATGAATTTTTTATCGTATTCAGACATGATGGTGGTTATAAGGTTTTAATCAATTCAGTATCTCTTTGGAGCTCTAGGAGCACAGTAATTTGTTCGGGGTGAAAACCAAGCACTCCACTCATCAAGGGCTCACCAGGCAATGCATTAAGTAGGGTTATCCAACCTTCTTGCATTAATACACTTTTAGTAAATAAGAAATCCATGACTTCGTGACGTTTATAGGCATCTCTTCCTGCCATTAAAAACAAAAAAGTTTCGCCTGTAGGCAAAAACCCTTTGAAATTTTGCCCGGTAACCCCACCCAAATCAGGGTATTTTTTAGCTTTTGTAATTAGATTTAGCAAAAAATCAGGGCGAATTTGGTTCACTAATGATAATATAAGCAAAGCTCTGTCCTTTATACACAACTGATAATTATCTATAAATTTAGCGTACACAGAGCTATTAGGTTCGTGTTGAGGAGGCTTTGCTCGAAAAACATCTTTTGCTTTATAAAAGTCTTTCCAATAATTTACCTGGTCTTTTGTCTCTAAATTTTGCTTTACTAAGTCTTTCTGTTCATTATCCCATAAGTTACTCTCCACATCAAAATCTTCCCAGGTAAACTCTAAGTGGTAGTTTGGGGGGATATTCGTATAATGAATAGGCAGCCAAAAAGATTGATAAGAGCGCTCAATATATATATTGGAAAACCCTCTGGCGTTTTCATATATGCTACCTTGTACTTCTACCCAATCGCCTTGGATGCTTACTAGCTTAACCTGTTTTTGGTTAGTGACATATACTACAGGCTCAAATGCATCGTCGCCAGGTTGAGCGTATACTTTAGTGGCTTTAGCCAATACTTCTGGTGCGTATTCACTAGATTTTGTAATAATTTCTGTATCGGTAGGAGTGTTCAGAGAAATTTTTTAACATATATTGATTGGTTCATCTTCATTCTCCTTATATCTAAATTTATGGGTAAAGTTAGCGTTTCGGATTTATTTTCCCTTCTACCTGATGATTTGCTTGATAACTTAAGTCAGTCTACTGATGTAGATAAGTGGGTAAGCAAATTACCAGGCAAACTATTTATTAAGCTACTGCTATACAGCGTGTTAAACAATGAGCGTCTTAGCCTTCGGGAAATATCATCTGAGATGAGCAATCCTATATTTCAAAGTTTTTCATCTGAGATGGTCGAACAAATGGCTGGTTGGACTGGTATTCGGGAACGTTTGCGGCATATCAAGCTTCCTTTTATCGAGCAGGTATATGAACATTTTTTTGCAGAAGCTCATGCTTTATATGGAGAGAAAAAGCTTCTTGATTACCATATCAAACGTTACGACTCTACTTTGATTAAGGTATTTGGTCATTTATTACAAGGAATGAAAGTAGGTAATACATCTAAAAATAAATTTCAAGTAAAACTGACTACTGAGCACACTGATGGTTTTGGTCTCCGTGTGAGTTTCCATCAAGATCAGGCTCATTTAAGTGAAGAAACCGCCTTGCAAGAACAAATTAATCTGGGAAAACACAGTTCCCAAGATATTATAGTTTTTGATAATGGTTTGAAAGGGCGTCGTAAGTTTAAAGATTTTGATGAAGCATCTATACAGTTTGTGACCAATATAGGTAAAAAGCCCCGTTATCAGGTGAATCGTCCTCATCAGCTCCTAGATCGCCACCACCCTGATTTAGACTTTATACAAGACAGTGTTGTACAATTATTTGAGCGTGGACAACCTACCAATTCAATGGAGCATGAGTTTAGGTTGATAGAGTTTAGAGTTAAGGAAACGGGGAAGCACCTTTTTATCCTGAGCAATCTTTGGGATTTACCCGCAGAAGTGGTGGCTCAGGTTTACTTGATGAGATGGGATATAGAAGTGATTTTCAGGTTTTTAAAACAAGAAATGAACCTTACACACTTTGTTTGTAATGATCTGAATGCTATAAAAGTAATGATTTATGTAAAGCTTATTGCAGCAATGATGATCCTTATTTTTAAACAAAAAAATGCCATCAAAACATATAAAAGAGCCAAAAAACTCTTTTTGGAAGACATCTATCTTTTGATTATAGTAGAAATGATGGAAAGTCCAGACCTGAGTCAATGGTTTCTAAAAAAAGCAAAAAAAAGACTGAAAAGAGAATAGATAATATTTCTCTGAACAGCCCTATATCGGTGTGGGTGATAGAAAAAGATATTGGTTGATAAAAAAAGACTTGCTGTTTTTTGGGCTGATGGCTGATAAAAAAATCGTCTATATTTTTGTGTTTTACACATTCAAAAAAATCCCAACGATAACTCCATATTTGAGACAGCCAGGCAATGTCTTCTACTATATTGGTTATATTACTCATAGTATTACTAGCTTTGGGTAGAGGTATGAAACCAAGATAACTTCTATAAGGCAATATACAATTTGCGTCAAAAATAACAGCAAATTGAACGCTCAAAAAAGTGAATGTTAACAAAAAAAGCCAGTTTTTGTAAACGATTTCAGGTTTACAAAAACTGGCTTGACAATATTATAAAAAATATCCTATAGGTGCTTTACAAGCCGTTCAACCACTTGGTTCCTTCGGCCTCGGTAGGAAAAAACTTAATATTGAACTTACTCATATTTTTTACCGCAGTAGCAATGTACTCTCCTCCTATTTTAGCAAAAAAACTTGTAGAAGAAAGTACTCCGATATTGATATTGTCAGCAGGTAAGTTTTTCTTGGCTTTAGGAAACCACTTGGCAACTACCCAAGCACGTGCCTCAATACTAGCTTTTTCTATCCTACTCTGGTCTATAAACGCCTTACGCAGATTTTTTTCTGTAGCAATGCTCAACAGTGTATTCCAAATATTTTTATATTCATCAGTGGAAATTCTCCCGACGAAATACACATATACAATCCTATTATGAGCATCCAGGCGTACACTGCCATAAGATTCATTCAATATTACTTCCATGATGTGATGACTTTAATAAAACCTTAGTGATTAGTCTGATATGAAGAATAATAATTTATACCTTTAAAACAACGACGCAATAAATCCTTATCACCTCACTTGTTCTCGCAAAAATACAATCAATTCTATCTAAAATAAAATGTATACTATTTTTACAATACAAGATATTATACATAAAATTCAACATTAACAAAAAAAATGCTACTCTTAATAACAAAAGTAGCATTGTAATAAAAATTAAATAAGCGTAAATATAATCTAAGTCAAACGGATAAAATCAGTGTTTCAATTACCCTCAGAATCTAAACTCTTTTTTACTTTTTTCTGGGTTTGAGCAATAACAATACTTGCCCTTCACTCACTTGGTTTGAAGGCATTAAGTTCCATAAACGTATTTCAGGAATACTCAATTGGTGCGTCTTAGCTATTTGCTCCAGCGAATCACCCGCTTTTACCACATGGTAACTCCTGAGACGACGGTCACGTTTGATTTTCTTTCTATCTGGAAAGTACTTCACCTTACGCACTCTGTAATTCATATTTCGGTTATTCACCTGACGGGCAGCCGTTAATATTTTGGTTTTATTTTTCTCATAAAACTCCTTTTTATTAGAAGGAATACGTATCGGATAACCTTTCCAATGGGGTGTAAGTACTTGGCGTTTTAAGTGGGTATTCAACAAATGAATTTTTTCATAAGGTTCCTCAAGCGCCTTGGCAAACTTTTTAAGATCTATAAACTGCTTTACTATTACTACATTAGAAGGTATAGCAGGTATAGGGTTATTTAGGGTAAGGTTATGGTTCTTGTAATAATGTAAAGTATAGCTTGCTGCTATAAAAGCGGGTACATAGCCTCTGGTTTCTTTGGGCAAGTACTTATAAATATTCCAAAAGTCTTTTTTAAATGGTTTACCTTTGAGTGCCGCTTCTTTTTTGGCTTTTTTTACTGCCTGAATCACCCTGCCTGGACCACAGTTATAAGCTGCCAAAGTAAGCTGCCAATCGTTAAAGTATTTATTCATTCCCTGTAAATAACGACAAGCTGCATCAGTAGATTTATAAATATCCATTCGCTCATCTATCAGCCAGTCTTGACGCAAACCATAGCTGCTACCTGTGCTGGGAATAAACTGCCACAGACCAACCGCATTGGCAAAAGATTTTGCGTTGGGGCGTAAAGCAGACTCTACAATGGGCAAATACTTAAGCTCTTCAGGAATACCGTATCGCTTAAGGGCTTGTTCGAACACTGGAAAGTAAAAACTGGTACGACGGAGTATTTCTTCAGTGTACTTACGTTTGCGAATAGTGTACAAATGTACCCAACCCAACACATCTTTGTTGTAAGTGAGTTCAATAGCACTTTTCACCTTTGCTAAGCGTGCCTTTACTTGATTTTCGAGTACGGGGGGCACTAGGTTTTTATTGGGCTTTTTAATAGTACTTTTTACGGATGTAGCTTCATTGTTCTTTTCCAAATATGCCGACAGTTTCTTTTCCAGCCCGGCAGAAAATATGCTACCATCAAACGAAGTTCTTTCGGTTTGGCTGTAAACATTTGTCGCACCTGCCCACAGTGCTACTATTAAACAACCTTGTTTGATTGCTTTTTTTAAAGAATATTGCATAAATTTAACAACTTTATTTTTAATAATTATTTTAAGATAATTTAGGTTCATAATACCTGACTTGGGTTTGCCATCAATAGTTCAAGTTATAGCAGATAGTATGACAGTGTTGATCAATATGAATACATTGAATAATATATTCATGGTATAATATATAGTGTTCCTTTAATTATTTGACCAGGTAAGGTCATAGTTTTAGATTGGTACTTTTATAACGCACAAGGCAAGGTTTTTATGATAAAATTTACGATATAAAATTGTACTAATTTTATATTTCACATTTCCCTACCTCTGTACGCTTTCTCTCTTATTATACATTTGCTGGTTTACCCTGTCATAAGCACTGGCAGGAATCTTAGATACATAATCCGATTTTTTTTGTGCAGGGCGTACCCAGTCAAGGTAACCTTTTGCCCAAGCATACGCCAGTCCTAGTACTAAAATGCCCACAAAGATTATAACCTCGATCAGCGCAAACCATCCCCATTGACCTTGGGTACCTTCAATAAGTTCTTTTTGCCCAAATACTGTTGCCCAGGGAAACAGGAATAAAATCTCAACCTCGAACAAGACAAACAATAAGGCCACCAAATAAAAACGAATATTGAAATGCCCCCATACATTGCCCACAGCATCTTCGCCACACTCGTAGGTAGTGAGTTTCTCAGGGTTGGGGCGTTTAGGGCGTAGTAGGTAACTTATCAAAAAAGTAACTGATACAAATGCAACACCCCCTATAATGAAGAGGAGAATAATACCAAATTCTTGTATTTCAGGGTTTTGCATGGTTTTAAATTTAATAAAAATATCAGGTTTAGTAGCTTGACAAAGTTAGTAAATTTGATAAAAAAAACTAGTTTTCATTTTTTAGTCTCATATAAAAACAAGTTAGTTGCCCGATTCTTTGACATTACAGTAAAACTCTGTACTTTTGCATACTTTTTTTTGAAAATTTTTTCTGGAGGACATCCCCCTAAATGTGTTGAAAGCATCATGAACAAGAGAATAGCTAAAAAAATCTTAAAGAATAAAGACCGTGAAGTCACCATAGAAAAAGGTGGCAAAGAAGTAGCTAAAAAAAGCTATCACTTAGCTCAAATCAAAAAAGCTGAGACGGTAATGCGTCGTTACGAAAAAAATCAGCCTAAAGGTGAGTAATACCTATCAAGGTTGCATTTGATATTGCCTGCAAACAGTGTTTGTAGGCTTTTTTTATGCCTTAAAAACAGTCTCCACTTTAGCTCTTATACCTATAAATTTTCGAGTAAAAAGTGTTCATTAAAGGTCATATAAAAAAATATGTAGGATATTTTTGAAGGTGGAGGAGCTTGAGTGAGGTAGTGTAGAACACTTACCTCAAACCCTCCTGATATTTAAGGCATTTATATACTCTTTTTATCTTTAAGCCAGTTTACTGCATCGTTCATGCTTTTAAAGTTTTTATAAGTAAGCCTCCCCCCTTTCACTCTTTCTTCTAAGTCTTTGCTTGACATCTGACTAAATATGTTTTCTGACAACAGTGAAGCACCAAACTTTAAGCCTGCATCCATGGCTCTTGGAAACCAGTCTTCTTCCAACCAAACGTTGGTTTTTCTATAAGTACCTTGTACTGAGGTTTTATCAGATAAAAACTTACCAGTACTACAGGCTACTGCTGCTTCTATAATAGCATTAGAGCCTTCCATTACAAACTGAGGACTTATATACCCCAGCCAATTGATTAACAAATAATCGTCAATGGCATTATAACGGATATTCAAATAAGTACGCCCGTGATCGGTAGTATATGTTCTTTCGTAATTCATTGTGTATATAGTTTTAATTTAAGCTCGTAACTATTGCAAAACCTGATGGCTTTGCCTACTTAGAAGCCCCAACAAGGTTCTAGCGACTAGGCGCTAGATGCACCCTGTTTAACTGCGTTGAGCTCATCACAGCAAGCTGCTGTAGATTCGGTTCATAGGCAACTAACAAATTTACAGTACGCTTATTTTCAGTTAGTTATAAATTTATTAGTTAGAAGCTAGGGTTCCAGGCAGGTTAACCATTACCTGTTCAATGCATACTGATACACAACTGATAAGTTAATGAAGACAGAAAAGGATTGTTTATAAGGCTGTTTGCCTACTATTGAAAAAGTAAAGGTGTTTGTGGAAGAGGATGAGCTAAAAGAAGGAAAACTGGAAGCATTCTATTTATATCCATAAAAATAACAAGTAAAACTGTAAAATATACTGTATTTTTATTAAAAATATTACACAAGTTTTATTTAGAAACACTTACATTTATTGCCTTTGATCACTACAAGCTTTGTTTTACCAGATTTTCTCAAACCTTTACACGCTTGTATTTCCCTTAGAAAACGACAACTTATGAATACAACTTTTGCTGAAATCATTACCATTGGTGATGAGATTTTATATGGCCAAATTACTGACACTAACTCCCAATGGATAAGTGCTGAGTTGGACAAAATAGGAGTAAAAACTATCAGAAAATCATCAGTAGGTGATGATGAAACTCAGATTTTAGACATTTTGAAAGAAGCCAGCCAACGGGCCAGTATAATTTTAATTACAGGAGGTTTAGGGCCTACCAAAGACGATATTACAAAAAAAACACTGGCTAAATACTTTGGAGCAAATCTGGTCATTCACGAACCTGCACTTCAAAAAATTGAAGAGCTTTTCAGAGAACGAAACATTCCTATATTAGAAAGTAATCGCCAGCAGGCGGCCATTCCAGACAATGCTACTTATATTACCAATCGTTCGGGCACAGCACCTGGTATGTGGTTCGAGCACGAAGGTAGCGTGTTTGTATCGATGCCAGGGGTTCCGCATGAGATGAAGGTATTGATGATAGAAGAGGTTATTCCTAGAATCCATAGTTTTTTTAGTACTCCTATTATCCATCACCGCATGATCAAAACTTTTGGCAAGGGTGAGTCGTTGCTTGCCGACATTATCAAGGACTGGGAAGATAACCTACCCGAAAATATTAAACTGGCTTATTTGCCTCATTATGGGCATGTACGCCTGCGCCTGACTGGAATAGGACAAGATGAGGCTACAATAAAGCAGCAAATAGCAGATGAAGAAGCTAAAGTAACGCCTTTGATTCACAAGTACATTTATGGTTATGACAACGATACATTAGAAGAAAACTTAGGCAAGCTATTGGTAGAAAAGGGTAAAACCATTGCTACTGCTGAAAGCTGTACAGGGGGTTTTCTTGCCCATTTGTTTACCAAAATACCTGGTAGTTCGCGCTACCTGTTAGGGGGCATTGTAGCATACAGTAACGAAATAAAAATGAGTCGGTTAGGGGTGAAAGAAGAAACACTAAAGGCACATGGTGCAGTAAGCGAACAAACTATTCGTGAAATGGCAGAAAATGTACGCGAAAGGTTTGGTACCGATATAGGGGTGGCAAGCAGTGGAGTGGCTGGACCAGGTGGAGGCTCAGAAGAAAAGCCTGTAGGCACTGTTTGGATTGCCTACGCAGATGAAAATGGTACTTATAGCAAAAAACTTATGCTTACACCTGATAGGCAACTCAATATTGAAATTACCGCAAATGTTATCCTTGACTTGGTACGCAAAAAACAACAAGGGCTGATTCAATAATAAGTTTAAGTTGGATGACAAAAGTCACCATAAAAAAAACGCTTACAACGCAAGATTTGTAAGCGTCTTTATATCGTTATCTGTTTGATACGCCAACCAGTACCTCAGGAACGAATACCTAATACATTGTAGCCTTGGTTTTTTCAGCCAATTTAGTCCCTTGATTTTATTTCAAGAGGATAAAGTATTAGTTAAGCGAGAATGGAGGAATCACCAACATAGAAGCTTCATGGTGGAACATCAATTCGTGAATATGAAATTTCATATATTTGATAAGAGGGAAAGTAGATAAAACATCCATTACTTCGGTGCCCGACTTGGCATTAATGGTTACCCAAAGTTTAGAACGGTCTAGTGCCAACGAATAGCTACTAATGGTACGGTTGCCCATCAGTTTATTAATCTTGAGGCGTTGTGCTGGAACCAAAGCCATAAAGTCTTCATCTAATTCTTCTGGCAGGTCGATATCTATCATATATTGATTCATAGTGTTGGTATTTTATTGTTGAATATTGTCATTATACTTGTAAGCAGATGGTATTATAAATTTCTCAATTATTATTCAGTTTTTCTATTCTAAAAAATCTTTGCCGGAGTATTTTTAATTATCATACTTTTATTACTTTAACTTAATTCTGAAACAGAAAGTTATGCCAATATTCAAATGATTTGTCAGATAACCAAGATTCTCACTGTCAAAATATTGATTAACTTCACCAGAATTACCAAGCAAAAGCGATCAGTGTTAAACCAAGCGATTTCTCAAATAATAAAACCTTAATCACCTGTTTATCAAAACGTTACTATTTAAAACTCATTACTTAACATCAACTAATCACCTCTAAAAAATCGCTTCAAGATACCACTCCATCTTTTTTTAGCTGTTGTTTCCATTTTTTGTCGCGGCTCATAAGGTTTCGATTACTCAAAACAAAGCCCACAGCTAACGTCAACATAAGTAATCCACCAGCTCCAAACGCTGTAGATAATGACCACCTCAAGGCAATTGGTTCGCTAATGACAGGAGCAAAGAACTGCCCTATAAATACTGCCATTGTAAGCCCACCAATCAAACGTCCTCTGATTTTTGCCGGAGCCAACGACATTAACCATAGGCTGGGGTTGGGCATCAAGAGTCCCATACCCAAACCACTAAATACCATTCCTACTAATATGATAACATACCCTTGTGCCAAACTCACCAGGCTAAAACCAATGCCTAGCAATCCAAAAGCAATGGCGTAGATTTGCATATAACTTAACCTTTTTTTCAGTTGTTGATAACTAGCCGAAGTAACGGCCCCCATCATTGTACTTACCACTATAGCAAGTCCAACCAAAGAGCTTTTTTCTATATTTAAGCTTTTGAGCAAAAACGGAAGCTGCACAGGTATCATATAAAACAACAACATGCTTAAGAAGGTAATGATGTAAATAAAGCCTATCAAAAACTTAGGATAGACAGCTGGGCCACTATTTATTTGCCCTATGTTTTTATCCGTAGTTTTAACAGGTTCAACCAGGTAGGTATAAGCAAGTGGCAATACCACCAATGAAAAGAAATACAAGGCAAAAGGAAAACGCCAGTTGAGATCTGCCAAGGCACCACCGCTTCCGACAAACACCATTCCACCAAAAGCCATAAATGCCCCTTGTATGCCCATAAACCGGTTCCGCTCCTCTCCTTCCAAATAGTCGGCAATAAGCGTAGTTGCTGAGGTCATCACACCTGCCACTGCTACACCTAACAAAGCCCTGCCTGCCAGTATACTGTATAAATCGCTAAAGTACAACCCAGTGGTACCACCCAAGGCATAAATTATCAAACTTATGAACAACAACTGAAGTCGCCCAAACTTATCAATCATAATTCCTACCAGCGGCGATACCAAGGCAATCATTAAGGCAGGTAAAGTAAGTACCAACTTAGACAAAAAGTCTGCATGGGGTGTATTGGCAAACACTTCGCTCATTTTAGGCAAAGAAGGAGCAATAGTGGCTCCTGACATCACCGTTAAGCTACTCGCCAGTAACAAAACCAGCTTGACTATATTTTTATTTTTCAGTAACATACATTTAAAACTTTGACAATAGTTGATATATCAACAGTATAATTTAATAAAAACCCGACAATTCGCCGGGCAATGTTTTAAATACTAGCTAGAGCACCCTATACAATCAATTTCACTGTTTGCGGGTTTTACTCCATTCAGTTTCATTTCAAGATTATGGATTTGATCTCTAATCTCCATATCTTCAAAAAGTTTCCCGGTAAGTTGGGATTTCAGTTCTTCAATCTCACCACTTAATTTTACTTTTAAATCTTCTGTCAACTGTTCCATAGAGTAATAATTATGAAAGTTTATAAACAATTTGTAGTCTAATAACGCTGATATTCAGGACATAGAAAAGTTTGCTGGTAGCAATATTTAAAAAATTTTATTTGTCAAACCTCTCAGTTCGCCCTATATACCCCGAATATTTCTGCAAAACATCACGTAATCTAAGGTTTTACACAGGATTTTGCAAAAAATCAATCCAAATATTTAGCCAAAAATGACTTGTCATTTACACCACTCAACCAATTTATTTTAGGCTTTCTTTATATTTTCAATTTATTTGCCTTGGAATTCATGGTTTGGGATCAAACCCTCTTCTACACACTTCAAGGCAATTTTTAAAGACTTGACGTAACACATTTTTACAGTTTTCAAGATCTGCCTGATCTATGTTTTGCTGCAAATCAGTCAGCGTTTTTTCCGCTATTTTACTTAACTCTGCTTTTACCTGTTTCCCTTCATTTGTCAAGTAAATCAGCTTGTTACGCCGATCGTTCTTATCAGAAATTCTCACCACAAGGTTTCGCTTTTCCAGGCCATCTACCAAACGGGTAATACTTGCTTTATCCTTGCCAACTTTACAGGCAATCTCTTGCTGATTGAGCCCGTCATCATCCAAAATCTGTAACAATACAATCCATTGTTCGCCTGTAACATTGAACCCTGCCTGCAAAAAATTTTGGTTGAGTTGATGACTCATTGCACGGGCAGTATGATTGACCAAGTACCCTAATGAGTCGTCTAAATTATAAGATTTATCCGACATAATATTTAGTTGCATTATCAACTATCGCAAATGTATTGCATTTAACTTTAAAAAACAACGTGCAATTTAATATAAGCTTATACAGCATTTGTAAAAGGTTCAAAAAATAAGTATTATTGTTTATATTCATATTGAATGAATCAGACTCTTGATTATTTTTCGAAATAACCTTTCGTGTGAGGGAAGCACTGAACTGTTGATTTGTATATCTAACTTTCACCCATTCATATCCCGTTGTTCAGGTAAATTGTTCAGGCAAGTTTTAGATTTTATTTACTACCATTTTTATGCATCTTTGGTCTATCTACATATTACTCTTTTATTACCTGACTTGTGCCTTTACCTGCACTATTGTTCATAGCCAATCAAACACCCCACCTTACGATACTACCCACGTAGTCCAACTCAACCAACAAGCAGTAGAGTCTTTGGCAAACCAACAAACACACTTGGCATTGCGTAAGGCACAACAAGCGCTGCGTTTGGCACAAGCCAATAGTTATATACAAGGTAAAGCACAAAGCTTGTTCATTTTAGGTAAAATAAGCCATCACCATAAAAAATTTGCCACCTCTCTCAATTTTTTTCTTAAAGCCAAGGCAGTATATCAAACCCTTCAACAACCATCTAGTATAGCTCAGGTATATTACGAAATCGGTAACTTATACCTTCATTGGCAAAGCCCTACCAAAGCCCTTCACTATTTTCGGCAAAGTCGTGACCTTATCACAGCTCAACACTACAACGCTGACCTAATGTGTAAAGTACTGGACAACACTGGACAAGCTTATTGGCGAATGGAGTTATACAAAAAAGCCTCAACCGTGTACCAGCAATTGTTGGGTATGCAAAGTAGTGAGCCAGCAAAAGAACGCCTGCGTACCCTCAAAAAACTGGCAAAAATACATAAACAAACCAACGCTTACCATATATCGTTGGCATACGAGCAATTAATTTTAAAAACTCAGAAAGAAACAGAGTCTGCCACAGAAAAAGCAATTACATTAAATAGTATTGGTTTTTTGTACAAAAAATTAAACCAACACACTGAGGCCATCAATGCTTTCAAACAGTCGCTGGTTTTGTATAAAAGAGCACACCAAAAAGGTAAAGTAAAAGGTTATCAAAACTTTTGTGCCATACTACTCACTAATATAGGCATTACCTACAACCTGTTACAAGAGCCACAGCAGGCCCAACAATATTTTATGGAAGCAATGGAGTTTAGGCAGCAAACTGGGGATGCACTAGACATTGCCCGCCTGCACAATCTCATTGCTACTAACTATTGCATTCGGGGGAACCCTGATCGGGCACAAGAATATTTGCAGAAAGCAGTGAATATTGCAAAAGCCCAACAAAACAAGGAGGTTTTACAAAATAGCTACAAGGTCTTTATCAAAATTTATGAACAACAAAACAGACCAAAAAAAGTAAAAGCTTACTACAAATTGCTGATACAATTAAAAGAAGAGATAGAAGTAGAAAACCGGCAAAAACTAAAGGACTTATATACCCGGCAGCTCACCATTGACCAAAAAGAAGCAGACTATCAACTATTGCTGACTGAAGAAGAAAAACAGGCTTCGCTCAACCGTAAATTACAGCTTGAAAGTGAAAAAAAAGGACAAAATTTGGCGCTTAAAGCTTCTGAACTGTCACTACTACGCAAAGATCAAGAGTTGCAGCAGTCGATACTGGCCAACGAATTATTGGAAAAAAACAAAGTGAAACAATTGCTTTCACTGGCAGAGCAAAGGTTGTATACCGAAGAACAAAAACTTCTGATAGACTCACTACGCAATAATAAAAAACTTCAGAAACTTGCACTGGAACGCCAACAAGCTCAAGACAAAGAGCGACAACAGAGAATTGCCTTGCTTGAAAAAGACAGAAAACTTAAGCAACAAGTATTGCATGAAGAACGGGCACTGAGGCATAATACACTGATAGGGATGAGTGTATTGCTGATGATTATTCTGGCGGCGATTTATCAGATACGCAAGCGCAATAAAATGTTGAAACAACGCAATGCTATTATCAAAAAGCATCAGCAAGAATCACAACAATTTGCCAACAAATTGATGAAGATAAATGAAAGGCTGAAAAACAAAGAAAAAGTGCTCAAAGCTACCAACACCAAGCTAGAGCAACAAAACCTTGAGATAAAAGCACATAACTTTATTTTAAGTGATACAATAGATGAGCTGGGGCGTAAAAATCAACATATCCAAGATAGCTTGCATTATGCCAAACGTATGCAAGAGGCAATGTTGCCCTACAAGGCTGAAATGGATGCAGTGTTTCAAGAACATTTCGTGATTTTTAAACCCAGAGAGATTGTATCAGGTGATTTTTACTGGTTTGCGTCCGTAAAACCCAAAAAAAACAATCAATCACTGGCTCTGTCTCACCCCTTGCTTTTGTTTGCTGTAGTAGACTGTACCGGGCATGGGGTACCAGGTGGATTTTTAAGCATGATGGGGTTTGCACTTCTCAACGAAATTGTACACATAGAGAAGGTATTGGCTCCTGCCCAAATACTGCAAAGACTAGATACTGAGCTACGCCAGAGCCTAAAACAGGAAAATAGCACAAATAATGATGGCATGGATATTTGCCTTTGTACGCTGGAAAAAAACAAAGAACAAGGGCACACCTTAAGTTTTGCTGGTGCCAAGCGTCCTTTGTATTATGTGTTACCTCAGGCACCTAATGAACTCGCACAGTTACCAGCAAACCGCTATTCAATTGGCGGCAACAAGCGCCACAAAGAATTTGAACAACATTGTTTGCAGTTGCCCCAAGGCTCTATTTTATATTTGTCAACCGACGGAATGATTCACCTACCCAACTCTCGACGCCGTAATTTTGGCTCAAGCCGTTTTAAAAAAATGCTGGCGCACTATGCCCACTTACCTTTGGCAAAACAACGTCAGGCTATTGCTGCCACATTGAACGACTTTCAGAAAAATGAGGAAGAGCAACGCGATGATGTTACATTGGTAGGGGTAAAGGTTTGATCAAATGAACTTGGTTGCTTTATCAAACAAACAATATCAAGCTCAAAGCCATTACCATCATTCCAGCAATCATTCCATAAATAGACAAATGGTGCTCACCATATTCGCGGGCAGCAGGCAACAATTCATCTAATGAAATAAACACCATGATACCAGCAACCCCGGCAAATAGTACCCCAAAAGTAATGTCGTTGAAAATGGAATAAAAGATAAAGTAACCCACAATGGCTCCCACCGGCTCGGCAAGCCCCGATAAAAACGAGTACCGAAAAGCCTTCTTTTTGTCATGAGTAGCAAAATAGATAGGCACTGATACAGCAATGCCTTCAGGAATATTGTGAATGGCAATTGCCACCGCAATAGGTATACCCAAGGTAGGGTCTTTGAGTGCTGCGGCAAAGGTAGCGAGTCCTTCCGGGAAATTGTGAATAGCAATAGCCAAGGCAGTAAAAACACCCACTTTATACAAACTCTTCCTGTTTTGGTACTCCTCATCTTTTTCTTTGTCGTCTATATCTTCTACTTTGATATTTTCGTGGGGATTTTCAAAATGAGGAATCAACTTGTCAATTAAAGCAATGAGTAGCATACCACCAAAAAAAGATACTACTGTAATGATGTACCCCATCTTTACTCCTAAATCTTGGGTAAGTGCATCTTTAGCCTTGACAAATATCTCGACAAATGATACGTAAATCATTACACCAGCAGAAAAGCCAAGTGCTATTGATAAAAATTTAGTGTTGGTGGTTTTAGAAAAGAAAGCCATTGCACTACCTATTCCAGTAGATAACCCGGCAAAAAGAGTCAGCCCAAAAGCAAACCATAAATTACTGTCGCTCCAATCCATTATACAAATTATTCAAATGCAACAACAAATTTATAGGTTATTTTTAGCCTATCCTAAAAAATTTTTATGTTTTAACTAAATGTATCATTTACTTCGCTTATTTTAGAACCTGTCTAAAAATCAATTGATTTATTTTTAAAAGTAAAAACAGCGTTCGCTTAGTTAGATTTGGTTTATTTGGTTAGCCCAAAATACTTCATTTTTAACTCCAAAGATAAAGTTAGCCAAACAACAAACCTTTGTGCCATAAAGCGAGCAAGTCCATCGTAATGGCTACCCCATAATGCAACAACACCCCTAACCAAATAGAATTGTTTTTCAGACTAAAAGTTCCTAATATCAAACCTGCTACAATTGCTCCTAAGGTTTCGGGCAAAGGTTTACCAAAGTGAATCATACAATAGGGCAGCATGGCTACCCAAATACTATAAGCTCCCAACTGTTTTTTGATTCCATGTAGTATAAACCCACGAAAGAAAAACTCTACTGCCACAAACTGCAGTAAGTACACTAGTTGCCATAAGACAAAGTAACGTTCCCAGGCCACTTCATTGGGCTTAGGTTGATAAAAAGGGTATTTGGCAAGAAAAACCGGAGAGGATGACACAACCCATACTAGGGGCAACATACATAGCAAACATGTGATATAGATGAGTATATCTTGACGAGTAGCACGCCACTGCCAACCAAAGTCTTTGAGTGGCTTTTTGAGCCACCATCTGATATATACCAAGGGCACCAGTAAAAAAAAGACTATAGTAACCATTGACCAATACACCGTTTTTATCCACTGGGGATGTGCATGAATTTTCAGCCAATGCTTTAGTTGGTTACTCAACGGCAAACTTATGTTTGCCAACGATTTAACTAAATAACTGAGGCTACCCCAATATTCGGTAAACACCAAACACAGTATTGCCGTGGTCAGTATTCCAATGGTTTGATTGTTTAAGCCAACACCGTGCATCTGGGGAGTAGCTTCCTGCGATACCTTTTGAAATGTGCTCAAAAATAGCTTCCGCCAGAGTTTTTTCAACATTAGAAGTTATAAAAAAATGAGGCAATTATTTTTCACTAAATGGAGCAAAGTTGTTAAAAAATCTTTTCTCAAACCATCAAAATTCACTTTAAGCTCATTCCTTGCAAATAATCTCGTACTTTGCAGACTTAAAACAGATTTTGCACAAAAAAATGATTGAAGCCAAAAACATTAATAAATCTTACGGAGATAAGGAAGTCTTAAAAGGAATAAATCTTGCAGTAAAAAAAGCTGAAATTATATCTATTGTGGGGCGCTCAGGGGTAGGCAAAAGCACGTTATTGCATATACTCAGTACATTGGATGTACCCGACCAGGGCGAGGTAGTAATGAATGGGCAAAACATTAATTTGTTGCGTGGACAAAAACTGGCAAAATTTCGTAATGAACACATTGGCTTTGTGTTTCAGTTTCATAACCTATTGCCCGAATTTAGTATTCTGGAAAATGTAAGCTTACCTGCTTTTTTGGCAAAAAAACAAAAAAAAGCCACTGAAGAACGAGCGTTGGAGTTATTAAGCTTGTTGGGCGTGGCGGAAATTGCTCATAAAACTCCAGCACAAGTATCGGGTGGAGAACGACAGAGAGCAGCCATTGCACGAGCATTGATCAATGCTCCTACAGTAGTATTTGCCGATGAACCCAGTGGTAATCTGGATACTGAAAACTCTCAAGAGTTACACAAATTATTTTTAAAACTCCGAGAAGAGTTCCAACAAACTTTTGTAGTGGTAACCCACGACGAAAACCTCGCCGAACTTGCTGATCGTAAGATAGTAATGGTAGATGGACTCATTGTAAACAATGGTAAGCACTCAAATAAAGAGCTTTGAGCTAAACAAATAGAATATAACTAATTGATTATCTGAGCGTTTTAACACAATATTAGCACTTCAATAATTTGTGAAATTCAGCATATTTTGCTTCTTTTGCAGCTTGATTCAGTGCGTTTAAACCTATGATAAAGCCTACTCGCATACTAATGCTGATGGTATATGTAATTGCCATACTTGCAGCTGTTTCACTTTTGATGCCTAAAGAAGTGAAAATAAGCGAAAAACAAGTCATTCGATTCCCTCAAGCCTCTGATGTTCTACCTGCCAACCAACCTACTTATAAAAACATAGACAAGCTTACAGATCAGTTTGATACTTCAAACCCTAAAAATACAGGAGGTTCAAAACAAAACGGGCACAGTAAAACCGCACAAGGCAATGATAGCATAAAGTCTCAGGATTCTACTAAAAAAAATATCCAAGCTTACCGTCCTCCTGACTCATTGCGCCTAAAACCTGAACTAAAAATACAATATCCAGAGGGACAAGATAGTTTACTCTTCCCATTTTTCAGGGCTTTGACCTCATTGCAGGAAAAAACAGCCACCCGATTGGTACGAGTGTTGCATTATGGAGACTCACAACTAGAGGGTGACCGAATTACCGCATTTTTGCGTGAAAAGTTTCAGCAACAGTTTGGTGGTGGTGGTGTAGGTGTACTAGACATTGTGGATAAGCTCCATACCAAAACTTCTTTTTATCAAAAGGCAGATAGGCGCTGGATCAAAGCTTCTATTTTTGGTAGAACCTTTCGCCGTACCAATTCTAAGTATTATGGCATATTGGGCAGTTATTATCGTTTTTTGAATCCTGCCACAGGATATAATGAATTCGGTGAAAATGAGTATAATTTTTCAACGCCACAACCGTTATTTAGAAAAGCAAGTTACATTGCTAAACCACTGAAAACTACACAGATAGCGGCATCTGTATCTTACAGAGCACTAGCGTCAGCTACTCCTAAGCAAAAAGCTGTTCAAAATATCAAAATACTTTATAGAAATCAAAAAGCCCCATTTGAGTTGAGAATCAATGTCAAAAACGATTCCTCAATCAGGGTAAAAGTTCCTGTATCAGATGAGTTCAATTATTATCAGCACAAGCTGACTAAACCACTGGAACAGGTACAAATTAAAGTAGTGGGCACACAAAGCCCCCAAATTTATGGGGTTGCCTTAGATGCTAATCAGGGCATTACTTTTGACAATATACCTCTTAGGGGTAGTTCAGGAGTAGAGTTTACCCGTATACAACGCGAACATTATCGCAAGTTAATCCGCACAATGAATGTAAAGTTCATTGTGCTTCAGTTTGGTGTTAACATTGTACCGCATGTACTTACTAATTATGAATGGTACGAAAAAATGTTTTACCAACAGTTGAAATTCCTTAAGAGCCTTGATCCTGAGTTAAGTATCCTGGTTATTGGAGTTTCTGACATGTCGCGGCGTACTGCCGGAGGATATACAACATATCCAAATGTACCCTTGATTCGAGAAGCCCAGAAAAACGCTGCTTTCAAAGCAGGTTGTGCTTTTTGGGACTTATATGAAGCAATGGGTGGCAAAAATTCAATGCCTAGCTGGGTTTTTCATAAACCAGCTCTGGCAAACCGAGATTTTACTCACTTTACAGGCAAAGGAGCATTAATTGTCTCTGAAATGCTGTACAAAGCCATACTTTCAGAATATGACAAGTTCTATCAATTATATCGTTAGTTTATACATCAGTCTTTGGGCATCTTTTAATTATCAACATCTGGCTAAACTGCCCAACACACCTACAGTAGAGCGAAAATACCCGTTTGTACGCTACGATTACAATCAGGTATATAAACCCCAACAAGGAAAGGCTTTTAGTCATTTTTACCAAGCATTGGATGAGTACCTGCAAGATAAACGCCGCAAGGTTAATATCATGCATATAGGTGACTCTCACCTTCAGGCCGACTTCTTGTCTGATCAGGTACGAAAACACTTCAAATATCAACCTCATTTTGGACTTGCCGGACGAGGCTATGTTTTTCCACACTCTATGGCTAAATCTTATGATCCTCACACTTATAAAACTACCTATTCGGGTAAGTGGTCGGGCAGTTGGGCAACTAACTTTGCCAAGCATGCCTCTTGGGGCATCAGTGGTATGGTAGCTTCCACTTATGATCAAAACGCACGCTTTACAATTAACCCAAATCGCCAAGGACATAAATACAGCATTAATCGGGTCAAAGTTTTTTATAATACCCGTAATCGTTCTTCTTTTCAGGTAAAACTGATTACCACGCACGAGGTTCTATCACCCCAAAGGATTGTAGCAGATGGTTATGTAGAGTTTTTACTGAAACACCCAGTAAACAAAGTAACTATAGCCATGAACAAGAACCGCCCAGGGCAAAATTCATTTGTATTGGAGGGGGTTTCGTTAGAAAACAATGACAAGGGCGTGATTTACCACTCGGCTGGTGCCAATGGTGCTACTGTAAAGTCATTTTTACGCAGTCCCAGGGTAGTAAATCAAGTAAAAAGTATTCAACCTGATTTGGTCATTATTTCATTAGGTACCAACGATGCTTATACTCACCGTTTTAATGCCCAGCAATTTAAGCGTGATTATAGCATTTTGATTGGACGTATCAAAAGAGCAGCTCCCAAGGCTTCTATTTTACTTACGACTCCTGGCGATTGCCTATACCGAGGGCGTAAGAACTACAGTAATAACTATGCTGCCCGTAAGATTTTTGAACTTGCCGAAGAGATGGATTGTGCGGTTTGGGATATTTATACCATTATGGGTGGTTTGGGCTCTATCAAAAAATGGGGACGCTACAAGTTATCAAGCCGTGACTACATCCACTTGAGTGGTAAAGGGTACCGTTTACAAGGCGACTTACTTTACCAAGCGTTGATTCAAGACTATAGAATGCACGCTCTAAAAATGGTAGATATGAACTAAAAAACAGTTAACTTTTGTACAAAAAAAGGTTGAGCAAAGTAAAATTGTCCTGCTCAATCTTTTTTTATTGGTACCTTTCACTCATTTCTTATTCCGACTCCTGCGTTTGTTTTTCACTATCTACCAGGCTTTTTTCATAAGCAATGGTTTTGTCTATACCTATGATATAAGGCACGCTTTCTTTGTAACCTAACATGTCACGTATTTTCTGGGAATTTATTACCAGATGCTGCCCATAATCATACTCATCTTTAGTAAGCTCTTCTTCAAACTCATTGGGGGCATCACTGATAATATTTTGTTTTACTGTAATAATCTCCCCCTTCCAGCCAGTAAGCGCTTTGAGCAACTCAATAATTTCAAACTGGCTATAAGTTTTAGCAGCACCCACATTAAATACATCATTACGAGCAGCAGGTTCACTAATCGCCAAATCTATAGCACGTACCGCATCTTTTACATACGCCCTTGTCCACCGCCAGTGGGCTTTGTGTTCAGGTATTAATATTTCAGTTTCTCCAGTAAGCATTGGGCGAATATACGCTGACAGTTTTTTGTGGGTATCATGCTCGCCATACAAAGCCGCCATTCGCAAAATGGTTACATCTATGTTACCATTGCCCAATAAGGTTTGCTCTACCTGAATTTTTTCATAGTCGTACATGAGGTCGTTAAACTGCTCAGGCTGACGATAAGGAAACATTTTGGTTCTTAGTTCACTTTTTTCGTTGAGTACACCAGGCATTACAGCCTCACCACTTCCGTGAAAAATCTGATAAGCTTTGTATACATCAGCACTACTCAATGCAATGATATGAGAAGTAATTCCTTGAAAAACCTCCAATAAATCTTCAGCATCTTGCTGAGTATACGGAATGAGGTCAACGACTACATCGGGTTTGAAAAGCTCAAATTGTGCCCGATAGTTTTTCAGGTGCATGCGGTTGCCCTGTATAGTGAGCACACCTTGTGGCAACTCAAATGTGGGGGCATTGCGGCTAAACAAAATTAACTGATTGTGTTCTTTGTTGAGCTGCTCTACCAAATGCCGACCGATAAACCCTGTCCCACCTATCAATAATATGTTTTTCATAATCGTTTTGTCATTATTTTGTTAACTTGCTTTGGCTGGAGAGTAAACCAAAAGTCACTCTCTATTTGTTCCAAGGCTCATTTATATTACATACTCAATTTACTTATGTCTAATCTTGTTTTCAAGGTATTTTTACCTTTGGCACTCGCCTTTATTATGTTTGGCATGGGGCTTACCCTTACCCTGGCAGATTTTAAGCGAGTGATTTCGCTCCCCAAAGCTACGGCTATAGGGTTAATCAATCAATTAATTTTGCTTCCTTTATTTGGACTGTTAGTGGTAAGTATCTTTCCACTTTCTCCTGCACTCACCGTAGGCTTGCTTTTGCTTGCTTTTTGCCCAGGCGGGTCTACCTCCAACATGATCTCTTATTTGGCTAAAGCTGACGTGGCTTTGTCCGTGACCCTTACTGCCATCAGTAGTTTACTTACAGTAATTACAATTCCGGTATTTATGGGGTTGGCAATCAACAAGTTTATGGGTGACGAAACCTCCCTTAATGTACTGAGCATCATTCTCCCTATGTTTGCCATTGCCATTGTCCCAATAGCCATTGGCATGTTTATCAAAGCTAGATCAAAAACCATTGCCAAATCAATAGAAAAAATACTCGCACCTTTTTCTATTGGCTTTTTTATATTCATTATAGCGGCGGCAATTTATAGCAATCGGGCTAGCTTTTTTACTCAATTACGTCAGGCAGCAGTACCAGTGCTGTTGCTTAATGTAGTAATGATGGCTTTTGGGTATTTTTCGGCAAGAATATTCAAAGTAAATGTACGCCAGAGTTTTACTATTGCCCTCGAAACAGGCATTCAGAATGGTACACTTGCCATTACTATCGCTGCTTCGGTATTGCATAATGCCGAAATGGCTACCCCTGGGGCAGTATATGGCTTGTTGATGTTTTTTACTGTGGTTCCGGTGGTGCTATTTGCCCGAAAAGCTTCAAGGGGAGTAAAAGTTTGATTTTTCAGCTATTTGACACACATCAGTTCTAAACCTGATTTATATCATAGAATTGCTCAATAAAAAGTAGCTACTTGCACTCATTAAAAAAAGAAATCAAAAATATTTAATCCTTATAGATATGAAAAAAAGAGAGTTAGTTACCAAGATAATGACGGACAACCCTGTAACCATTACTTTACAGGATTCTTTGATTGATGCACAGAAAATGATGGAAGACAAAAAAATCCGCCATTTGCCTGTAGTAGACAATCAAGAGATTATAGGCATGTTAAGTTATACTGACTTAATGCGGGTAAACTTTGTGGATAGTTATGGCAAGGGCAACGAGCAAGTAACTACCACTTTGTACAGTGTACTTACCATTGAACAAGTAATGATTGACCAATTGGTAACAGTAAATACAGAAACCACCATCAGAGAAGCCGCTGAAATCTTATCTAAGAAAGAGTTTCATGCATTGCCAGTAATAGACAACAACGGCTTAGTAGGTATTATTACTACTACCGATCTTATCAAGTATTTATTGGAACAATATCACTAAGAGATATATAAAGATTACAGCCCACAAAGCTTACTTTATTAAGTCTATATTTTTCACAAGTTTAGTTTTCCAATCAAACCGCTCACTGATTCCTTGTTAGTGAGCGATTTTTTTTGGTCTATTTCACGTCATTTTTTTTGGCAAGTCGTCAGTTGGCAACTATGATCGACTATGTGTAAGATTGTTGGTAAAACAAGAAAAAAGCCCTCCCCTATTTATACCAGTGCGATTTACCAAACTGAGTAGGGTCAAAAAAGTCTCTGGGCAACTTTGGGCTGGTGTCTATGTTGGTGTACTCTTCTACTTGTACCAACCTGCCATTTAGTTCAAAACTCACTTTTTGCTCTACCCAACCACCTCCAGTAGCTTTATGGTTTGCATATTGTACATCCAATACTTTTGCAGGTGTGCTGCGAGTAGTGCGTATTCGCCTTACTACATAAAAATGTGCCTGGTCTAGCCAGAATTGAGCGGTCTTAAGGTCGCCTTTTTTAGCACCTATCACATATACTGGGTGCCCTTTATAAGTATTGGCATGAAACAAATTGGTATTATAACCTCCTTTTTTCAAAATACGCAGGCACTTTTTAAGGCTATAGTAATAAAGCCCTCCTTTCATCAATAAAAAATGCTGAGGGTCATAGCGAGTGTTGATCAATTTGCCTTGTTTGAAGCGGTATGCCGAATCAGCAGCAAAAATAACTGATTTACCATTTTTGAGGTCACCTATATCTATTCTAAATTGATTAGGGTAACGAATGGCTTCATACCAGGTAGCAGGTGCTGATGGTTGTCCTTGAGCATTGTAACGAATGGTTTTTTGGATAAAAGTAAAAGCCTTGAACCATTTGCCATCATAGCGTTTTTTCATTGCCTTAAGCAAACGTTTAGTAGAGTTAACTTTGCCCTGACTATGGGCAAGGGGGGGTGTCAGGCTGAGTATCAGCAAAAGACTAAATATGGTCAAGTGTTTTTTCATGAACGTAGTATTTTATAAAAAAAGGTTGCCTGTTTTACTGCCAGACAACCTTGTATTCTTTGTGTGATGCCCCTCAAAATTATTTACATTTTTTTCGGCGACGAGTATCTATAATTGAAATGATTTTCCAGCCTTTTTCACTTTTAAACAACTGGAAATTATTTACTCCACAGTGGCTTAATTTACCATTGAGGTAAAACTGATAGGGAGTCCATACACTGGCAAGATTGTCATCAATTTGCACAACATATTTACTGATGCGCTCATCATAAGTATCTTCAGGCTTTTTCTTTTTGATAGATTCTACAAATTTGGTGTAGGCTCCGCCGTTGTGCAGTACCGATTTACCAGTTTTCCGATGGGTAAAAGTAGTTTGCAAGGTGGCGTTTTCGTAAAAAGCACCTGCTACCATGTCAGGGTTGCCCTGACGCATGCCGTCAAACAATTGTTTGATCACTGCCTTTACTTTTTTGCTTTCGTTTTTTATATCTTGTGCCTGTACTGCGGCAGCCATGGTTACGCTTAGTAACACTGCCCATACACTTTTTGCTATATAAGTCATTTTAACAGGAATTTAAGTTATAGAATCTCCTCGTTTTCGAGTAAAAATAGCTATCAGCTACCCATCAGAGATACTTTAATGTATTTAGTTATTTAAGAAATCTTCACTTTTTCCAGAATCCAATTACTAACAATGCTGAGCAAACGATAATTTTTTGCATTATTTCTGTTTCTGCGATTTTGCCTGCTACGCTGCATGGTTTTCATCGCATTGAGCCAATGATCACTGTTGGGCAACTCTGTATAAGTAGCCTTGCCAGGATGTTTACTGTTTACAATTTTGGCAATCAAGGCATGGTCTTTAGCAAAACTCACAAAGTCGGCTTTGCCGTGCACTACCAACACATGGGCGTTGATTTTCAACCAGTTTTTTGCCAGGTTAAGACTGCCTACCGAGCGTAAGTATTGGCTGTGCTGTGGATAACGTAAATGTGGTGCAGTTTCGGGATATTTAGCTATAATATCTTGAGTGGCTTGCTTTTCTACCATGAGGTAATGTAAAGCTTTTTCTTTGGCTTGCATTATTACACTTATTTCATCATAGGGCGTGCCTGCCATTTCTGCCTGACGGCGAGTGTTTTCCATTTCATACTCTAACCAGTTCCTCCCTCCTACCGTACCATAAGCAATGACTCCCTTGACTGGCATTTGGCTTGCAACAATGGGGGCGATAATACCTCCCATACTAAAACCAAACATAAACACCTGATTAGCATCTACATAAGACATCTTTTTCAACGCCTTGATTCCTTGACGGTAGCCTTCTACCTCTTCTTCAAAAGAACATTCCCGACAAGGGGCGCCTTGACTATCTCCCATTCCGGTCTTTTCTACCTGCATTACCACCATTCCTCTACCTGTCAATGAGTCGGAGATCGCTTTTGAAAAACGGTTTACAGGACTGTCTATCGTCGCACAACCCAAACCCTGTACAATCAATACTGCCGGATACTTACCATTGCCTTTGGGCTTGGTGATAATAGTACGCAAATGATTGGTGTTGGCTTTTACCGAGCTGTATATTACATCATAAGTTTTACTTTGCATTTTTGGAAACTCCTGAAAAGTCATGTGGGCTTGACGTTGTTTTCCTTGGCGGTAATAGGTCAGTTTTACTTTATCATTTGCCTTAAATTTCTTGAGTAAAGGCATAAACTGACGTACGTTAACAATGGAGTATTGATTAATAGCTGTCAAAATATCGCCCACCTTAAGTTTGGCAAATGCCAAGCTCGAACCAGGCAGTACGCGAACAAGGTGTACCCCTTGTTGAGTAGGTAACTTGAGGCTTTTTTGCTGAGCTTCGGTCACATTTTGCAATTGGGCTCCTAAGAAAGCGCGACGAGGAAGTTGTTGTGCCTGAATACACTGTGACAGTAATGTAACAAGTATGAACAGCAGTGAGCATTTTAAGTTTTTCATGGGTATACAATAGTATTGTTGTGTTCCTGGTTCTTTGCTAAGCACTTTGGCTTCTATACAAAACTTATGGCAATTGGTAAAAATGGTTATCTTTTGCCCCCACTGAAGCAGACAGGAGGAAAGAGCAAAACTGTTTTTTGTGCCAGCCAAAATGTTCATAATATAAAAATACACATTTGATGCAGAGAAAAATTGTCAAAAACTGCTTATTCAAGGAAAAATAGGTACTTTGAGATATTGATGGTGCTTTTTACCTATAAACTACCCTGTCTTTTAGGTTGAAAGTTAAAAATCTTGCTTTTGCATTGCTAAGAATGTCATTTCCCTGATTTGATCGGACTTGAAAGCCTAAGAGCCTGTCGAATGTTATGTTTTAATTTAGGATAAACTCTTTGTTAAATTCAAAATGCCTGAACCAATGAAAAAATTAATCCTTGTGTTGTTGCCCATACTTATTGCCATTGGTTTGATAAGCTGTGGCGGTAGCAACACGCAAAAGACTACTTCAAATACGGACTCCAGCCAGACAACTACCCAACAACCTCAAGAAGAAAACCCTGCGGCTGAGGGCTTCGATGCCCAAAACTCAGACCCTAAGGCCATTAAAATAGCCGATGAGGTAATGAAAGCAAGTGGGGGTCGTGCCAATTGGGATAAAACACGTTTGATTAGTTGGAACTTTTTTAATCGGCGACAATTGTACTGGGACAAAAAAACGGGAGATGTACGCATTGATTACAACAATGGCAAAATGAACATATTACTAAATGTGTACCGTGAACCACTCAAAGGCAAAGTACGAAAGGACAGTGTAGAAATAACTCAAGCCGACTCACTGCAAAAATACCTGAAGCGAGGCAAAAGTGTATGGATCAATGACATGTATTGGTTATGTATGCCTTTTAAACTGAAAGATTCAGGGGTAACTCTTAAGTATGCCCGCGAAGACACTGTAAAAGGAGGTAGAAAAGCTGATGTGTTGACACTTTCGTTTAAGAATGTGGGCGATACTCCACAAAACAAATATGAGGTGTATGTAGACCAACAAAGCAAACTGGTGGCACAATGGGCGTACTTTAAAGAAGCCAGCCAAGATTCTGCTAACTTTGTAATGCCTTGGCTCGACTACCAAAAATATGGCAACTTGATGCTATCGGGCAATCGGGGCAGAGCCAAACTATCAAACATACAGGTAGTAGATGATGTGCCCGAAAAATTGTTCACGTCTTTTGATAAGGTAACATTGAAATAGATCATAAGCTGGTCTTGACCTGCAAGACCAACTTGTTTTTTCAAAAAAGCATAGCATAGTTTACTGCTTCCTATACAAGTCTATAATGTCAGCACTTACCCAATAAATATCGTTGTTGCGGGTAAAGAAGAAATACTTCCCATCTTTGGTTACAAAGGGGCATAACTCGTGGCTTACCGTATTAATCAGGCTTCCCATGTCTTTGGCTTTGCCCCAGCTCCCATCTTTTTGTTTAAAACTAATATACAAATCACCTCGTCGCGAAGCATCTCCACGAATAGAACAAAATATCAAATAAGACTCATCATACGCCACAAACACGTCGGCTTCATAACGGCGGGTATTCACTCCAGGTCCCAAACGAACAGAAGGCTGAAATTTGCCTTTTTTAAGGCGTGACACATAAACATCGTAATTGTAGGAGCGTTTGGCTGCATGGTTCGACGAGAAGTACATGCTCCCCTTTTGGGTAAAAGAGATGTAATATTCGTTTTTGTCAGTATTAATATTGCGCCCGGCATTGATAGGTTTGCTCCAGCCCTGTGTGGTACGTTGGATGTACCATATATCAGCATCTTTTTTTGCTCCTTTGCCGCTCAGTGGTCTATTAGAGATAAAATACAGTCTTTGTTCGTCGGGCGACAAAAAGGGGTCATGGTAGGTATATTGAGGGTGTTTCAGCAACACCTTCGGTTTGCTCCATTGCCCATTTACCAATTTACAATAGCGTATTTCTGGTTTTTGATCAATATCTACTCCATAAAAAAACTCAGTGCCATCAGCAGAAAACACCGACCCAAACTCTACCTCTGCTTGGGTAGAAATGAGCCCAGGAGCAAATTTTTTTGGCTTTGACAATGGAGGGGTTTGTCCTAAGTATTTTTTGGATTGGGCAAAACTCCCAAAAGCATAACACATGCTAAGAATAAGAAGAGTTCTATGTATCATTTGTCAATTATAAGTTTTTTTAATAAAGTACATAATCTATGTACAAAGACGCAAATTCTCCACTTTAAAACTCTCCCTTTGCCCATTTTTCTTGCAACTCAATGTATTTTTCGCGAGGCTGGCAAGTTTTCCAATTGATGTGGTGGCGACGGCACACTCTGATATGAAACACCAGCCCTAGCAAAGGGTGTAAAATGATAAAAAACAAGGCGTAGTGATCAAACCAATATATAAGGGCTACCGAAATGGTGAGGTAAAAAACAGCTTTGCCAGGTTGCTTCCAGCGGGGGCGCACCAGCTTGCCTGTATGTAAGTACCCTAGTACCCATAGCAAAACTGCTACTAGAAGGTAAATGTATTGTAGGTGATTCATAAATATTGAGTAGATGGTTTATTTACTTTTTTCAAACAATACGCCACGCAGATGATGTCTGCCACATTGCCAGCATTCAAGGTTTTTTTACCAAAACCAGATAATTTTCTTTTTCCCCAAACCTATTCTTCTTTTATTTAGTTTATAATAGCCTTAGTAAAACTACAAAAATAACCTAATCCACTGAATTTCGTCTCTGACCGTTGTACTTCTTCAAAAAATAGTTCCGTAGCCAAGGCTACGCAAAGA